>NZ_JBTSDU010000008.1:0-52537 GCF_054605595.1 Georgenia sp.
GCTGGCCGACCAGCCGTACAAGCTCGAGCTCCTGGGGCTCAAGGGCCCCGGCGGGTCGGCCGACGGTGAGGTGGCCGAGGGTGCGTCGGTCGAGGTCGGTGGCGTCGAGCTGACGATCTACGACAACGTGCGCCGCGGTGGCGAGGTGGCCTGGAAGGACCTGTGCCGCGGCCCGCACGTGCCCTCGACGAAACTTCTCGGCAACGGCTTCGCCCTCATGCGCTCCGCCGCGGCCTACTGGCGCGGCAGCGAGAAGAACCCCCAGCTCCAGCGTATCTACGGCACCGCGTGGCCCACCAAGGCCGAGCTCAAGGCCTACGCCGAGCGTCTGGCCGAGGCCGAGCGACGCGACCACCGCCGCCTCGGCGCCGAGCTGGACCTGTTCTCCTTCCCGGACGAGATCGGTTCCGGCCTGCCCGTGTTCCACCCCAAGGGCGCGATGATCCGGATGGAGATGGAGGACTACTCCCGCCGTCGCCACGTCGAGGCCGGCTACTCCTTCGTCACCACCCCGCACATCACCAAGGCCAATCTCTTCGAGACCTCCAAGCATCTGGAGTGGTACGCCGAGGGCATGTATCCCCCGATGCACCTGGACGAGGTGCGCGACGCCGCGGGCAACATCACCAAGCAGGGCCAGGACTACTACCTCAAGCCCATGAACTGCCCCATGCACAACCTCGTCTACCGCTCGCGCGGGCGCTCCTACCGCGAGCTCCCGCTGCGGCTGTTCGAGTTCGGCAACGTCTACCGGTACGAGAAGTCCGGCGTCGTCCACGGCCTCACCCGCGCCCGCGGGTTCACCCAGGACGACGCGCACATCTACACCACGCGTGAGCAGATGAAGGACGAGCTGACGAGCCTGCTCACCTTCGTCCTCGACCTCCTCAAGGATTACGGCCTGACCGACTTCTACCTCGAGCTGTCCACTCGCGACCCGGAGAAGTCCGTGGGCGACGACGCCACCTGGGAGGAGGCGACCCGGACCCTGGCGGAGGTCGCCACCGCCTCCGGCCTCGATCTCGTCCCCGACCCGGGCGGTGCCGCGTTCTACGGCCCGAAGATCTCCGTCCAGGTCAAGGACGCCATCGGCCGCACGTGGCAGCTCTCGACCATCCAGCTCGACTTCTTCGAGCCGGAGCTCTTCGAGCTCGAGTACACCGCACCGGACGCCAGCCGCCGGCGCCCCGTCATGATCCACCGCGCCCTGTTCGGCTCCATCGAGCGCTTCTTCGGCGTGCTGCTGGAGCACTACGCCGGTGCGTTCCCGGCCTGGCTCGCCCCGGTGCAGGTGGTCGGCGTGCCCGTGGCCGACGTCTTCGACGAATACCTCCGCGACGTCCTCGACCAGCTGCGCGCCAAGGGCGTCCGGGTCGAGCTCGACACCTCCGACGACCGGTTCGGCAAGAAGATCCGCAACGCCTCGAAGGCGAAGGTGCCCTTCGTCCTCATCGCCGGCGGCGAGGACGCCGAGGCCGGGGCCGTGTCCTTCCGGTACCGCGACGGGTCCCAGCGCAACGGGGTGCCCGTGGCCGACGCCGTCGCCGAGATCCTGGAGAAGATCGCGAGCAAGGAGCAGGTGTGACCGAGGCGTCCGGAAACCATCCGGTGGTGACGGAGGCCGCCGGGACCCACGCCGGGGTACCCGACGCCTTCGAACGTCTGTGGACCCCCCACCGGATGGTCTACATCGACGGCGACGAGCGGCCCGCCGACGGCGGTACCACGGACTGCCCGTTCTGCCGCACCGCCCAGGCGGAGGCGGAGGAGGGTCTGGTGGTCCGGCGCGGCACGACCTCCTACGTGGTGCTCAACCTCTACCCGTACAATCCCGGGCACCTGCTCGTCTGCCCCTACCGGCACGTCGCCGACTTCACGGACCTGACGCCCGCTGAGCGCGTGGAGATCGGTGAGCTGACCGCCACCGCCATGACCGTTCTGCGGGAGGTCTCCGCACCCCACGGGTTCAACCTCGGCATGAACCAGGGCGCGGTCGCGGGCGCCGGCATCGCGGCACACCTGCACCAGCATGTCGTCCCGAGGTGGGGAGGGGATGCGAACTTCTTCCCGATCATCGCGCAGACCAAGGCTCTGCCACAGGTGCTGGGAGACACGCGCGAGCTGCTCGCGGCCGGGTGGGAGCGCCACCTCGAGACCGCACCCGACCGGACGGAGAACCACTGATGCTGAGCAGGAGCGGCCGCGGGCTCGCGACCGTCGTCTTCGCGCCGGCCGCGCGCCTGCTCGTGCGGCTGGGGCTGAGCCCCGACGTCGTGACGGTGACCGGCACGTTCCTCGTGATGGCCGTCGCCCTGACCCTGCTGCCGCTGGGGTACCTGGCCGGTGGGGCGCTGCTGCTCGGCGCCCTCGTCATCGCCGACAGCCTCGACGGCCAGATGGCGCGGCTCCTCGACCGGGCCTCCCGCTGGGGCGCGTTCCTGGACTCCACCATGGACCGCCTCGCCGACGCCGCGATCTTCGCGGGCGTGCTGCTCTGGTCGCTGCGCCACCTCGAGGGCGACCTCCAGGTGGCGACGACGGCGGCCGCCCTCACCTGCCTCGTGCTCGGCGGCGTCGTCTCCTACGCCAAGGCGCGCGCCGAGGGCCTGGGGATGACCGCGAACGTGGGCCTGGCGGAACGGGCGGACCGCCTCGTCGTGGTGCTCGTCGCGACGCTGCTGGTCGGCCTCGGGCTCCCGCCCGTCCTGATGACCGTCGCCCTCGGCCTGCTCGCCCTCGCCAGCGCCGTCACCATCGTCCAGCGCATGCGCACCGTCTACCTCCAGGCCGCCGGCGGGGGAACGGCCCCGTGAGGCTCGACGTGGTCCGCGTGTTCCGCGCCGCCCAGTGGGGCGTCACCCACCTGCCGGAGCCCCTGGTGCGCGCGGTCTTCACCGCCGCCGCCGACGGCGCGTGGCTGGCGCACGGCGCTGGGGTCCGCCAGCTCGAGTCCAACCTCGCGCGGCTGCGGCCCGATCTCGACGGGCGTGCGCTGCGCCGGGTCTCGCGCCAGAACCTGCGCGGCTACCTGCGCTACTACCGCGAGACGTTCCAGCTCGGCACGGCCACCGTCGACCAGCTCGGCGCCCGCGTCCGGGCTGTCGGGGACACGCCGCTGCGGGCCGAGTTCGCGCAGGGGCGGGCCGTCGTCATCGCACTCGGGCACACGGGCAACTGGGACCTCGCCGGCGCCTGGGCCGAGAAGCACCTGGCCCACCTCGTCACCGTGGTCGAGCACCTCCAGCCCGAGGAGCTGTTCCAGGGCTTCCTCGACGTCCGTACCGGGCTGGGGATGACGATCATCCCGGTCGAGAAGGGCACGTCGGTGTTCCGCCAGCTCATCCGGCACACCCGCGGTGGCGCGAGCATCGTGCCCCTCCTCGCGGACCGCGACCTCTCCAGCACCGGCGTGGACGTGTCGATCACCGGCCAGCCGGCCCGCGTGGCCCGGGGGCCGGCCGCCCTCAGCCTCGTCACCGGCCGGGCCCTGCACGGCGCGATGATCCGCCACGAGCGCCTCACCGGGGCCCGGCGCCGCGCGGCCGGCACGCCGTGGGGCACCGTCATCGAGTTCTCCGAGCGTATCGACTCCGGCACCAAGGAGGAGAGCGTGGCGGAGCTCAGCACCCGCTGGGTCGACTGGGTCGCCGGGCAGCTGCGCCGCCACCCCGAGCAGTGGCACATGATGCAGAAGGTCTTCGTCGCCGACCTCGACCAGGAGCGCCTGGCCCGGGCCCGCGAGGCCGCGGGAGAGTCGGCCGCGCCGTCGGGCGGGTCCGGGGAGTCGGCCGCGCCGTCGGGCGGGGAGCGTTGATGCGCATCGGCATCGTCTGCCCGTACTCCTACGACGTGCCCGGCGGGGTGCAGTTCCACGTGCGCGACCTCGCCGAGGAGCTGATCCGCCACGGGCACACCGTCAGCGTCCTCGCCCCGGCGGAGGACTCCACCCCGGTGCCCGACTACGTCGTCACCACCGGCCGCACCGTGGCCATCCCGTACAACGGGTCGGTCGCCCGGCTGAACTTCGGTCCCGTCGTCGCGGGCCGGGTGCGGCGTTGGGTGGAGCAGGGCGACTTCGACCTGCTGCACATCCACGAGCCGATGGTCCCCTCGCTGAGCATGCTCGCCCTGTGGGTGGCGGACGGGCCCGTCGTCGCCACCTTCCATACCTCGATGGAACGCTCGCGCGGGCTGCAGGCCATCTCACCGGTCGTGATCCCCATGCTGGAGAAGATCACCGCCCGGATCGCCGTCTCCGAGGAAGCGCGCCGAACCCTCGTCCAGCACGTCGGCGGCGACGCCGTCGTCGTCCCGAACGGCGTCTTCGTGGACCGCTTCGCCGGGGTGGCGCACCGGCCGGGCTGGGCCGGCACCGACGCCCACCCCACGGTCGCGTTCCTCGGCCGCCTCGATGAGCCCCGCAAGGGCCTGCCCGTCCTCGCAGCGGCCGTCCCCGCCGTGCTCGAGCAGCTCCCGGGGGCGCGCTTCTTCATCGCCGGCCGCGGCGACGCCACCGAGGAGCGTGCCGCGCTGGCCCCCTACGGCGACGCCGTCACGTTCCTCGGCGGGATCAGCGACGAGGAGAAGGCCGCCCTGCTGGCGTCCGTGGACGCCTATGTCGCACCGCAGACGGGCGGCGAGAGCTTCGGCATCGTCCTCGTCGAGGCCATGAGTGCCGGCTCCCTCGTGGTGGCCTCGGACATCCCTGCCTTCCAGGCGGTCCTGGACGGCGGCGAGCTCGGCCGCCTGTTCCGTCAGGGCGATGCCACTGACCTCGCGCGGACACTGGTGGAGGTGCTGAGCCGCCGCGCGGCGTCGGAGCCCACCCGGGATCGGGCCCGCCGGACCGTGGTGCGCTACGACTGGTCGACCGTGACGAGCCAGATCCTCGCCGTCTACGAGTACGCGCTGGCCACCTCGGGCAGGCGGGTCACGGAGGATCCTCGCTCGCGCACGATGTTCGGTCGGCTGCGTGCAGCGACGAAGAGCGTCACCGGGGGCGGGGCGTAGTGGGCGTCACGGAGTGGGTGCTGGTCGCCGTCGCCGTCGCCGCGGTGGCGCTCGTGGTGCTCTGGCGGCTGGCCACGCGCGTGGACCGGCTCCACCGCACGGTGCTGCGCTCACGTGCGACGCTCGAGACCCAGCTCCTCCGACGGGCCGCCGCCGCCGCCGAGCTCGCCGCCTCGGGAGTGCTCGACCCGGCGGAGGCGCTCGTGGTCAGCGACGTCGCGTTGCGTGCCATGGACGCGGCCCGCGACGAGCTGGTGGTCCACGACGGGCTGGAGGGCACCCCTGTGGCGCCGGGCGCGGACGCCGACGCCTCCGCCACCGCCGTCGACCGCGGCCTGCTGGAGAGCGAGCTCAGCCGCACCCTGCGCACCGTCCTCGGCTGGCCCGAGGACCGCCGCGAGCTCACCGAGGACCCGGGGGCCACCGCCGTGCTCGACCAGGCCTGGTACCGGCTCCAGCTCGCGCGGCGGTTCCACAACGCCCGCGTGGTCCAGGTGCGCCACCTGCGTGCCAACCCCGTGGTCCGAATCTTCCACCTCGCCGGCCGCGCCCCGCTGCCCGACCCCTTCGACATGGACGACGCGCGACCGGAGGACTGACATGGGTCTCGGACCAGCAATGCCACCGGGGCCCGGCCGGCGAAGTGCGCCGCGGTGGCGGCCGGTGCGGCCCCGGCGGCTCGCGACGCTCGTGGTCGAGATCATCGCCGTCGGGCTCGGGCTCACCGGGCTCCTGTGGGTGCTCACGCTGATCCTCAGCCTCGGCGGCGCCCGGACGACGGTCCTCGCCGGTGGGCTCGCCGTCCTGCCGCTGCTCGGCGTGCTGGTGACGGTGGCGTGGGTGGACCGGTGGGAGCCCGAGCCGCGGTGGCTGCTGCTCGTCGCCCTGGTCTGGGGGGCCGGGCTCGCGACCGCCGTCTCGCTGTTCGTCAACGACCTGTTCGCGCTCTCGGTCCTGGCGATCGCCGGCAGCGCCGACCGGGCCGAGGCGCTCACCGCGGTGCTGTCCGCGCCGCTCGTCGAGGAGAGCGCGAAGGGCCTGGGCGTGCTGGTGATCTTCCTGCTCCGACGGCGCTCGTTCGACGGCCCCGTCGACGGCATCGTCTATGCCGCGGTCGTGGCCGCCGGCTTCGCCTTCACCGAGAACGTTCTCTACTTCGTCCGGTACACCGACATCCTCGGCGACATCTTCCTCGCCCGGGCGGTGCAGGGCCCGTTCGCGCACGTGACCTTCACGGTCTGCACCGGGATCGTGCTCGGCCTCGCCTCGCGCTCCCGCAACGGACGCGCCTGGCTGTGGGCCTTCCCGCTGGGGCTCGGCGCAGCGATCGTGCTGCATGGGGCCTGGAACCTCGCCACCGTCTTCTCGGTGGGCGGTGCCCTCTCCTGGCTCGTCCAGATGCCGGTGTTCACCGCGGGGATCGTCGTCGTGGTGTGGTTGCGCAACCAGGAACGCATGACGATCCGGCTGCGGCTGGGGGAGTACGCGGCGGCGGGCTGGTTCGAGCCGTACGAGGTCCGGATGCTCTCCTCGCTCGGCGAGCGGCGCGCCGCCCGACGCTGGGCGGCAGCCGCCGGCCCGCGTGCCCGGCGGGCGATGAAGGAGTTCCAGGCGGCCGCGACGTCGCTGGCGTTCGCGCGGCAGCGGGCACTCACCGGGCGTGGCGACCTGCGCTCGCGCGAGGACGAGCGGGATCTCCTGGACCGCGCGGTCCGCAACCGCGCGGCGCTGGCCACGCTCGGCACTCGCTGAGCACGCAGCGGCCCCGGGCGGTCCGGGCTCGACTCCGCAGCGGCCACGAGACGGCCCGGGCGCACCGGCGGAGGATGCTGGACGGCGTCTTCGATGGAGCCGCCCGGAAGACTAGACTCACAAGGTCAGTCCACCCGTCGTCGCAGAGGTCACCGTGTCAGAGAACGAGTTCGCCATGTCCCCGGATTCCGCCCCCATCGCCCTGCACGGCACGGCACGGGTCAAGCGCGGGATGGCCGAGATGCTCAAGGGCGGCGTGATCATGGACGTCGTCACCGCCGAGCAGGCGAAGATCGCCGAGGACGCCGGTGCGGTCGCCGTCATGGCGCTCGAGCGGGTCCCGGCCGACATCCGCGCCCAGGGCGGGGTCTCGCGCATGAGCGACCCCGACATGATCGACTCCATCATCTCCGCCGTGTCGATCCCGGTGATGGCCAAGGCCCGCATCGGGCACTTCGTGGAGGCACAGGTGTTGCAGTCCCTCGGCGTCGACTACGTCGACGAGTCCGAGGTGCTCACCCCGGCGGACTACGCCCACCACATCGACAAGTGGAAGTTCACCGTGCCGTTCGTGTGCGGCGCGACGAACCTCGGCGAGGCCTTGCGCCGCATCTCCGAGGGCGCCGCGATGATCCGCTCCAAGGGCGAGGCCGGCACCGGTGACGTCTCCAACGCCACGACGCACATGCGCCAGATCCGCGACGAGATCCGCCGCCTGCAGAACCTCCCGGAGGACGAGCTCTACCTCGCCGCCAAGGACCTCCAGGCGCCGTACGACCTCGTCAAGGAGATCGCCGAGCACGGCAAGCTGCCCGTGGTGCTGTTCACCGCCGGCGGTATCGCCACCCCGGCCGACGCCGCGATGATGATGCAGCTCGGGGCCGAGGGCGTCTTCGTCGGCTCCGGCATCTTCAAGTCGGGCAACCCTGCCGAGCGGGCCGCCGCCATCGTCAAGGCCACCACCTTCTTCGACGACGCCGACGTCATCGCGCAGGTCTCTCGCGGGCTGGGCGAGGCGATGGTCGGTATCAATGTCGACGACATCCCGGCGCCGCACCGCCTCGCCGAGCGAGGCTGGTGACCTCGGCAACGGCAGCACGCGATGGGCTCGACGGCGGATCGTCCGTGACCGCACCGGAACCGTACGGGCTCGGCCCGGAGTGGCAGCCCGGCCCCGACGGGCTGCCCTACCGGCGGGCCACCCGGGTCATCCTCCTCGACGAGGAGGACCGCGTGCTGCTCGTGCGCGGCCACGACTCCGGCGAGCCCACCCGCTCGTGGTGGTTCACCGTCGGCGGCGGGCTCGAGCCGGGGGAGGCCCTGCACGACGGCGCCGCGCGGGAGGTCTTCGAGGAGACCGGGCTCGTGGTCGGTGCGGATGCGCTTCTCGGCCCGGTCCTGACCCGCAGCGCGGTCTTCGACTTCGCCCGGATCACCTGCCGGCAGGACGAGTCCTTCTTCGTGACCAGGGTCTCGGCCGCGAACCACTTCACCGACACCGGCTGGACCGACCTCGAGCGCGAGGTCCTCGACGAGCTGCGCTGGTGGGCCGTCGACGATCTCGACGCCGCCGTGGCCGGGGGCGTCGTCGTGTACCCCACGACCCTGCCGTCGCTGGTGCGCGGCCTCCTCACGGGCTGGGACGGCACCACGCGGCACCTCGACGAGTCGTCCGTCCCGGGTGTCGCGGCAGCGGCCCGCACGCCCACCCCGGTGACCCGCACGCCCACCCCGGCGACCCCCCGGGTGCCCCAGGCCGCACCGACCCCCGCCCCGGGGCACGCCGCCCTGGCGACCGCGGTGGTGGTCGAGCCCGGGCCCGCCGTCGGCGTCCTCGCCCTCCAGGGCGACGTGCGCGAGCACCTCGCCGCACTCACGGCGACCGGCGCGCGCGCCGTACCGGTACGCCGGCCGGGGGAGCTCACCGCCGTCGACGGTCTCGTGCTGCCCGGCGGTGAGTCCACCACCATCGAGAAGCTGCTGCGTGCCTTCGACCTCTTCGACCCCCTGCGCGAACGCATCCGGGGCGGCCTGCCCGTCTACGGCTCGTGCGCCGGGATGATCCTCCTGGCCGACCGGGTCGAGGGCGCCACCGCGGACCAGCGCACCCTCGGCGGCATCGACATGACCGTGCGGCGTAACGCGTTCGGGCGTCAGGTCGACTCCTTCGAGGTCGCGCTGACCGCCCCGGCCCTGACCGTGGTCGGCGGGGGCCCGCTGCGCGCCGTCTTCATCCGCGCGCCCTGGGTCGAGCGCGTCGGCCCGGGCGTCGAGGTGCTGGCCCGCACCCCCGCCGACGGGAACGGCGGCGACGACGGTAAGATCGTCGCAGTTCGCCACGGCCGGCTGCTCGCCACCGCCTTCCATCCCGAGATCGGCGGTGAGTCGCGGGTGCATCGACTCTTCGTCGAGATGGTGCGCGATGCCACCGTGCGAGGTTCGCAACCGACCAGCTGAGGAGCCACACATGTCCGGTCACTCCAAGTGGGCGACGACGAAGCACAAGAAGGCCGCGATCGACGCCAAGCGCGGCAAGCTGTTCGCCCGCATGATCAAGAACATCGAGGTCGCCGCGCGGACCGGCGGCGGCGATCTGGCCGGCAACCCGACGCTGTTCGACGCCGTCCAGAAGGCGAAGAAGTCCTCCGTACCGGCCGACAACATCGACCGCGCCGTCAAGCGCGGCTCCGGCCTCGAGACCGGCGGCGCCGACTACGAGACCATCATGTACGAGGGCTACGCCCCCGGCGGCGTCGCCGTCCTCGTGGAGTGCCTCACCGACAACCGCAACCGCGCCGCCTCCGACGTCCGCGTCGCCTTCACGCGCAACGGCGGCAACCTCGCGGACCCGGGATCGGTCTCCTACCTGTTCACCCGCCGCGGCGTCGTCATCGTGCCCAAGGCCGACGGCCTGACCGAGGACGACGTGCTGGGTGCCGTGCTCGACGCCGGCGCCGAGGAGGTCAACGACCTCGGCGAGTCCTTCGAGATCCTCAGCGAGGCGGGCGACGTCGTCGCCGTCCGCACCGCCGTGCAGGAGGCCGGGCTGGACTACGACTCCGCGGAGGCGCAGTTCGTCCCGTCGATGGAGGTCGAGGTCGACGTCGAGGGGGCCCGCAAGGTCCTGCGCCTGATCGACGCCCTCGAGGAGAGCGACGACGTCCAGAACGTCTTCGCCAACTTCGACGCCTCCGACGACGTCCTGGCCGCCCTCGACGCCGAGGACTGACGGCGTGAGCCGGTCCGTCCCGCGCGTGGTGCTCCGGGATCGGCCCGGCCCGGTGCGAGAGTAGGTCCGTGCGCATCCTCGGAGTCGACCCAGGCATGACCCGGTGCGGTCTCGGCGTGGTCGACGCCGGTGCCGGCCGGTCCGTCACGCTCGTGGACGTGGGCGTGATCCGCACCCCCGCGGACCAGTCGCCTCACCTGCGCCTGCTCACCATCGCCGACGCCATCGACGAGTGGATCGACCGGCTGCGGCCCGGCGCGGTCGCCGTCGAGCGCGTGTTCGCGCAGTCGAACGTCCGCAGCGTCACCGGGACCTCGCAGGTGGCCGGGGTGGCGATGCTCGGCGCCGCCCGAGCAGACGTGCCGCTGGCGCTGCACACGCCCAGCGAGGTCAAGGCAGCGGTCACCGGCAACGGCCGCGCGGCGAAGGCGCAGGTCCAGGAGATGGTCCGGCGCATCCTGCACCTGGACGCGGCCCCGACGCCGGCCGACGCCGCCGACGCACTGGCCCTCGCGATCTGTCACGCGTGGCGCGGCGGCGGCGTCGGCAGTGCGGTCCGTGCCCAGTACGGCGGTGCGGACACGTTGCCGCGGGCCACCGGGGCCGGGCTCACGGCCGCCCAGCGCCGGTGGGCAGAGGCCGAGCGCTCGGCGCGCCGAGCCGGGGCTGTCGCACCCAAGAGGTAGGTTGGATCCCGGTCGTACACCTGTTCGCGTATGAGTCGGAGGTTCGTTCGTGATCGCGTCAATCGCGGGCCCGGTGGAGGCACTCGGCCTCGACCGGGTCGTGGTCACCGTCGGCGGCATGGGCATGCGTGCCTTCACCACCCCGACGACGCTGACGGGTCTCGCCGTCGGGCGGCAGGCCCGCCTGGCGACCTCGCTGGTGGTGCGAGAGGACTCGCTGACGTTGTACGGCTTCGCCGACGACGACGAGCGGGACCTGTTCGAGACCCTGCAGACCGTCTCCGGCGTGGGTCCGCGGCTCGCGCTCGCGATGCTTGCCGTGCACACCCCGGACGGCCTGCGCCGCGCCGTGGCCGAGGAGGACCTCGCCGCGCTCCAGCGTGTGCCGGGAGTCGGCCGCAAGGGGGCCCAGCGCATCGTGCTCGAGATCGGCGAGAAGCTCGGGCCGCCGGGCGGCGGCACCGACGCGCCCGCACCGGCCCGGGCGTCGGACGGGCCCGCGCCGACCGTGGTCGAGGCGCTCGTCCAGCTCGGCTGGTCGGAGAAGGTCGCCGAGGCTGCCGTGACGGCGGTCCTGACCGCGCCGGACGCGCCCACCGATGTGCCGGTGATCCTGCGCGCTGCCCTCCAGCACCTGGGCGGACATGGCCGTGGCTGAGGACCGGGAGGTCGTCGACCCCGCGGCCGACGACCTCGAGCGTGCGGCCGAGGCCGCCCTGCGCCCGCGCCGCCTCGCGGACTTCGTCGGTCAGGAGGTGGTCCGGGACCAGCTCTCCCTCGTCCTCGACGCCGCCAATGCCCGTCAGACCACGCCGGACCACGTCCTCCTCTCCGGGCCGCCCGGGCTCGGCAAGACCACGCTCGCCATGATCATCGCCAACGAGGTGGACGGGGCGCTGCGCCTGACATCGGGCCCGGCGATCCAGCATGCGGGCGACCTCGCCGCCATCCTCTCCTCGCTGCAGGAGAAGGACGTGCTCTTCATCGACGAGATCCATCGCCTGGCCCGGCCGGCGGAGGAGCTGCTCTACCTCGCGATGGAGGACTACCGGATCGACGTCATCGTCGGCAAGGGGCCGGGTGCGACGTCCATCCCGCTGAGCCTGCCACCGTTCACCGTGGTCGGCGCCACCACCCGCGCCGGGTTGCTGCCCGCCCCGCTGCGCGACCGGTTCGGCTTCACGGGCCACCTGGAGTTCTACAGCCCGGAGGAGCTCGAGCGGGTGCTGCGGCGCAGCGCCGGTCTCCTCGGCGCCAAGCTGCCCGACGACGCCGCCCGCGAGCTCGCGTCACGCTCGCGCGGCACCCCCCGGATCGCCAACCGCCTGCTCCGGCGCGTCCAGGACTTCGCCCAGGTGCGCGGCACGGGTGCGCTCGACCTCGCGGCCACGCACGGCGCGCTCGACGTCTTCGAGGTGGACGAGCTCGGCCTCGACCGCCTGGACCGAGCCGTCCTCCAGGCTCTCTGCCACCGTTTCGGCGGTGGCCCGGTGGGCCTGACCACGCTCGCCGTCACGGTCGGGGAAGAGCCCGAGACCGTCGAGACGGTCGCCGAGCCGTTCCTCGTCCGTGAGGGGCTCATCGTGCGGACCCCGCGCGGCCGCATGGCGACACCGCAGGCCTACGCGCACCTGGGGCTCACGCCGCCCCCGGACGGGATGCTGTTCACCTGACCCCAGCCGCCGCACGGACCCGGGTTCTCGTCCGTGCCGCGCAGGTGCTCGGACGCGCGGCGGCGGTCCTGCCCGGCACCACGTCTCGACGTACCGGGCCGCGAATGTTGGGACCACCCCGCGCTCTCGCCTAGACTCGTGTGGCCATTGCCCTCTCGCGGACCGGAGCCTGCCCTCATGGGACCTGAAATCATCATCTTCCTCGCCCTGATGCTCGGGATGATGTGGTTCGTCACGAACCGCGGGAAGAAGCAGCAGGCCGCGGCGCGTGACCGTCTCGAGCACACGCTGATCCCGGGTGTCTGGGTGGTGACCATCGGGGGGTTCCTCGGCAAGGTCGTCGAGATCGACGGCGACGTGGTCACGCTCGAGACGCCCGCCGGTGACGAGACGATCTGGCTGAAGACCGCGATCCGTGAGGCCAAGGAGCCGCCGTTCGCCGTGCCCGACGAGGACGGCGAGGCGGACGCCGTCGTCGTTCCCGACGACGCCTCCGCGCTCCTGTCCGACGGCGCCGCCGAGCCCGGGCAGCCCGGCCCGGCGGGCGCGGACGAGAAGCGTGGTGACAGCGAGGAGCCCGGCCCGGCGACCCCGCGAGCCTGAGCAGCCCGATCACCGGTCGCCCCGGCGACCCAGCACCGCACGAGAGAAGACAATCCGTGGCGCAACGCCCGAAGCATGCACGCCCTGGACGGGTCCTGGGCTTCCTGGCCGTCCTCATCGTCGCCCTTGCCGGCACGCTGATTGCCGGTGTCCAGGCGACCGGTGACCAGGAGAACGGCGCGAGCTACGCGCCCAGGCTGGCACTGGACCTCGAGGGAGGCACCCAGCTCATCCTCACGCCGAAGGCGACCGACGACTCCCAGGTGACTCAGGCCGACGTCGACCAGGCGATCGACATCATCCGCAAGCGGGTGGACGCCTCCGGCGTCGCCGAGGCGGAGATCACCAGCCAGGGCGGTTCCAACATCGTCGTCGCGCTCCCCGGAAACCCCTCCGACGAGACGTTGAACCTGGTCCGCCAGTCCGCGCTGCTGCGGTTCCGGCCGGTGCTGACGTTGGGCGGGCCGGGCACCATCGACCCAGCCGCCCTCGAGCAGCCGACCGACGCCCCCACGGACGGGGCGACGCCGGCGCCGACCGCGGCCGCGACGCCCCCGACGCAGCAGGAGATCGACGCTGCCGCCATGGCGGTCTCCGACCAGGACGGCGACGGCGTGCTCTCCGACCAGCCCGCCACCGAGCCGGCCAACAGCTCGGACCTGGCCTGGATCACCGAGCAGGTCAGCTACGACTACTACACCTTCGACTGCACGGACCCGGCGAACCTGGCCGGCGGCGTGGTGGACGACCCGGCGGCGCCGCTCGTGGCGTGCACGCCGGACGGCTCGGCGAAGTTCATCCTCGGACCGACCGCCCTGGAGGGTACGCACGTCGACTCCGCCAGCTCGGGAGTGGGCACGAACTCGCAGGGCGTCTCCACCGGCGAGTGGATCGTCAACCTGGAGATGGACGGCGAGGGCACCGATGTCTTCGCCGAGTTCAGCCAGCGCCTGCTCACGCTGCCCGCCCCGCAGAACCAGTTCGCGGTGGTGCTCGACGGGCTCGTGATCTCCAACGCGACGATGAACGATTACATCCCGAACGGGAAGGCGCAGATCAGCGGCAGCTTCACCCAGGAGACCGCGGCCGCACTGGCGAACCAGCTCAACTTCGGCTCGCTGCCGCTGAACTTCGAGGTCCAGTCGCAGGACGAGATCTCCGCGACGCTGGGCAGTGAGCAACTCGCACGCGGCGTGCTCGCCGGCATCGTCGGCGCCGCCCTCGTGGTGCTGTACATGATCTGGCAGTACCGCGGCCTCGGTCTCGTCTCCGTGGCGAGCCTCATGGTCGCCGCGGCCCTCAACTACCTCGTCATCGCCCTGCTGTCCTGGGGCATCGGCTACCGGCTATCCCTGCCGGGCGTCGTCGGCCTCATCATCGCCGTCGGCATCACGGCGGACTCGTTCATCGTCTACTTCGAGCGCATCCGCGACGAGGTCCGCGAGGGCCGCATCCTCGTGGCCGCCGTCGAGCACGGCTGGGCCCGCGCCCGCCGGACCATCCTTGCCTCCGACGCGGTGAACTTCCTCGCTGCCGGCGTGCTCTACTTCCTGGCCGTGGGCGGTGTGCAGGGCTTCGCCTTCACCCTGGGCCTCACGACGGTCATCGACCTCGTCGTGGTGATCCTGTTCACCCACCCACTCATGCGGCTGCTCGTCCGCACGGAATTCTTCGGCCAGGGCCACCGGCTCTCCGGGCTCGCGGCCGCGAGCCTGGGCGCCACCAGTGCCACCTACCGGGGCCGCGGCACGTTCCGCCCGCGCGCCGGGGCCCAGGAACCCGTCGACGAGGAGGACGAGAACGCCCTCGTGCCGGTGGGCGCCGGGGCCAGGGCCGGCAGTCGGCCCGACGGCGGGGCGCAGGCCTCGACGTCACGCGCCGGTGTCGGCGCGGCAGGTGGCGCCCCGCCCGCAGACGAGGGGACGGGCGACGCGTCGTCGCGGTCGCCCGCCGCCGAGGACACTGCGCGGCGGCGCGCGCCGTCGGTTCTCGCCGTGGACGAGAACGGTCGCCGCCTGACGATCGCGGAGCGCCGCGCGGCCGAGCGTGCCGCACAGCGTGCGGCCCAGGCGCAGGCCGAACCCGCCCCGGACCGGCCCGATCCCGAGAAGCCGGACCCGGACCGGCCCGGCAGCGACGAGGCCGACGGCGATCAGCCGGCCCCCGCTGAGACCGATACCGACCAGCCGGCCGGGAACGATGACCACGACGCGACCGGAGGTGAGCGGTGATGGCGGGGCTCTCCACGCTCGGCAACGAGCTCTACACCGGCCGCCGTTCCTTCGACTTCGTCGGGAACCGCCGCCGCTGGTTCATGGTCGCGGGCGCGCTCATGCTCGCCTCGGTGCTGCTGCTCCTCTTCAAGCCGATCAACGCCGGCATCGAGTTCCGCGGCGGTTCGCAGTTCACCGTCTCCGGGGCCGCGACGCTCGACCAGGGCCTCGCCTCCGACGTGATCGCCAAGCTCGGCGACGGTGAGCCGCCGCGTGTGTCCTCCGTCGGCGCCGACTCCCTGCGGGTCCAGACGGCGGAGCTGACCGACGAGCAGACCCAGGAGGTCCAGGCCGCCCTCGCCGACGCGTACGGCGTACCGGTGGCGGACGTCGCCGCGACCTTCGTCGGACCATCGTGGGGGGCCAGCGTCACCCAGCAGGCCGTGCGGGGCCTGGTGATCTTCCTGGCCCTCGTCTCGGTGGTCATGGCGGCGTACTTCCGCACCTGGACGATGTCGCTCGCAGCGATCACGGCGCTCATCCACGACCTCGTCGTCAGCGTCGGTATCTACGTGCTCGTCGGCTTCGAGGTGACGCCCGCTACCGTCATCGGCTTCCTGACGATCCTCGGCTACTCCCTGTACGACACCGTGGTGGTCTTCGACAAGGTCCGCGAGAACACCGCCAACCTGGTCAACCAGAAGAAGCGGACGTACGCGGAGAAGACCAACCTCGCGATCAACCAGACCCTGGTGCGGTCGATCAACACCTCCATCACCGGTCTGCTGCCGGTGGCGGCGATCCTGTTCGTCGGGGCGTTCCTGCTCGGGGCCGGCACCCTGCGCGACATCTCGCTCGCCCTGTTCGTCGGCATGCTGCTCTCCACCTGGTCCTCGGTGTTCATCGCGGCACCGCTGGAGGTCTCGTTCCGCGAGCGGCAGGACGTCGTGGCCAAGCACACCAAGCAGGTGCTCGCCCACCGGGAGAAGCTCCGCGCCGAACGCGGCGCGGACGGCGGTGAGGGGGACCTCGCCGGGACCGGCCTGGGCATTGTCGCGGGCCACCACCTGGGCCCGGCGGCGCAGCCGAGGCGACGCACGAGAGGGCGACGATGACCGCTGAACCGACCACGGGGTTTCCCTCGGAACTGACCGACCTCGTCCGTTCCTACGTCCGGGAGATCCCGGACTTCCCGGCGCCCGGTGTCCTGTTCCGGGACATCACCCCGTTGCTCGCCGACGGCGACGCGTTCGGTGCGCTGGTACGCGGACTGGCCGCGAAGTACCGGGGCACGGTGGACGCCGTCGCCGGTCTCGAGTCCCGAGGGTTCATCCTGGCGGCCCCGCTGGCCGTCGAGCTCGGCGTCGGCATGATCACGGTGCGCAAGGCGGGCCGGCTCCCCGGCCCGGTGATCGGCGTGGACTACGCGCTCGAGTACGGCACCGCACGCATGGAGGTGCGCCCGGAGACCGTTGTCGAGGGCCAGCGCGTCCTGATCCTCGACGACGTGCTCGCTACCGGCGGGACCGGCGCGGCCGCCGTCGACCTGGTCGAGCGCAGCGGCGGCGAGGTCGTCGCCCTGGCCATGCTGCTCGAGCTCGCGGCCCTGGGCGGGCGGGCCAAGCTGGACGGACACCGGGTGGACTCCGTGCTGGTCTACTGAGCCGCGTTCGCTGGGGGGATTCGTCGCGCCGTAGACTTTACGGATGACCGGCGAGCGCGTCCCGACAGCGGGGGAGAGCAGCGGTACCGACACCGTGGTGCCGGGCTCGCGCGTGCGTTCGCGCCTGGTGTGGCTCGGCTCGCGCGGGCACACCAGCCCGCCGGCCATCGAGCCGTTGTTGCGCGCGGTGCGCGCGAGTCATCCCAAGGCAGACACCCACCTCATCGTGCGTGCCTACGAGGTGGCCGAGGAGGCGCACCGGGGGCAGCAGCGCAAGAGTGGCGACCCGTACATCACGCACCCCGTCGCCGTCGCCACCATCCTCGCCGAGCTCGGCATGACGTCGACGACGCTCGTGGCCGCGCTGCTGCACGACACGGTCGAGGACACCGGCTACCCGCTCGAGAAGATCCGGTCCGAGTTCGGCGACGAGGTGGCACTGCTGGTCGACGGCGTCACCAAGCTCGACAAGGTCACCTACGGCGACGCGGCACAGGCCGAGACGGTGCGCAAGATGGTCGTCGCGATGGCGAAGGACATCCGCGTCCTCGTCATCAAGCTCGCCGACCGGCTGCACAACGCCCGCACATGGAAGTACGTCCCGGCCGAGAAGGCAGCGAAGAAGGCGCGCGAGACCCTCGAGATCTACGCCCCGCTCGCGCACCGCCTGGGGATGAACACGATCAAGTGGGAGCTGGAGGACCTCGCCTTCGCAACGCTGTACCAGAAGGTCTACGAGGAGATCGAGCACCTCGTCGCGGAGCGTGCCCCCGCACGGGACGAGTACCTGGCTCTGGTGGTCGAGACGATCGAGGACGACCTGCGCACGGCGAAGCTGCGTGGGGTGGTGACGGGCCGGCCCAAGCACTACTACTCCATCTACCAGAAGATGATCGTGCGCGGTCGCGACTTCGACGACATCTACGATCTCGTCGGCGTGCGGGTGCTCGTCGACAGCGTCCGGGACTGCTATGCCGCGCTGGGTGCGATGCACGCGCGGTGGACGCCCCTGCCGGGGCGCTTCAAGGACTACATCGCGATGCCGAAGTTCAACCTCTACCAGTCGCTGCACACCACGGTGGTGGGCCCGGGCGGCAAACCGGTGGAGATCCAGATCCGCACGTTCGACATGCACCGCCGCGCGGAGTACGGCGTCGCCGCACACTGGAAGTACAAGGAGAACCCGAACGTCAAGGGCGGCAAGCCGGGCGCCGGCGGCGACGCACCGCAGGAGATGGGCTGGCTGCGCCAGCTCATGGACTGGCAGCGCGAGACGGCGGACCCGGGTGAGTTCCTCGACTCGCTGCGTTACGAGATGTCCGGGTCGCAGGTCTACGTGTTCACCCCGAAGGGCGACGTGATGGCCCTGCCGGGTGGATCGACCCCGGTGGACTTCGCCTACGCCGTGCACACCGAGGTGGGGCACCGCACCGTCGGGGCACGGGTCAACGGCCGGCTCGTGCCGCTGGACTCGGTGCTCGAGAACGGCGACAACGTCGAGGTCTTCACCTCCAAGGCCGAAGGTGCGGGGCCGAGCCAGGACTGGCTCTCGTTCGTCAAGAGCCAGCGTGCGCGGAACAAGATCAAGTCCTGGTTCACCAAGGAGCGCCGCGAGGAGGCGATCGAGGCCGGCAAGACGCTCCTGACCAAGGCCATGCGCAAGCAGAACCTGCCGATCCAGCGCCTCATGAACCACGAGTCGCTCAGTGCGCTGGCCACCGAACTGCGCTATGCCGACGTCTCCGCCCTCTATGCCGCCGTGGGGGAGAACCACGTCTCGGCGAGCAACGTCGTGCAGAAGCTCGTGCAGTCCATGGGTGGCGAGCCGGGTGCCGAGGAGACGCTCTCCGAGGCCGTCATGCCCGGGGAGCACCGGCCCCGGCCCCGCTCGGGCGACTCCGGGGTGATCGTCGAGGGGATGGACGACACCGACATCTGGGTCAAGCTCGCCCGCTGCTGCACCCCCGTGCCCGGGGACCCGATCGTCGGCTTCGTCACGCGCGGCTCGGGGGTCTCGGTGCACCGCGCGGATTGCGGCAACGTCGACGGTCTGCGTGCCCAGCCGGAGCGCATGGTCGGCGTCACGTGGGCCGAACGGGCGCAGAGCAGCTTCCTCGTCCAGATCCAGGTGGAGGCCCTCGACCGCGCCGCCCTGCTCTCCGACGTCACGCGGGTCCTGTCGGACAACCACGTGAACATCCTCTCGGCGTCCGTCACGACTTCGCGCGACCGCGTGGCGATCAGCAAGTTCGTGTTCGAGACGGCCGAGCCCTCGCACCTCGGGCACGTGCTGAGCGCGGTCCGCCGCATCGACGGCGTCTTCGACGCCTACCGGGTCACCGGGACGAAGAACGCCCGGACAGCGGCTCCTGAGCCGTCGTAACGGCACCAGCGACCGAGGCGCGCCACCGGCGCACCGGGGCCGAAGTCGTGGCACCGGTACACCGGGGCCGAAGTCGTGCGCCGCCGCAGGCGGCGACGCACGACCTGCTCAGCCGTTGGCGGTGCGCTCGACCTGCTCCAGCCACGACCGGCGCGCCTCGAGCGCGGCCTCGGCGTCGGCGATCTGCTGGACGTCGCCGGTCGCCCGGGCCGTCGCGAGGTCCTCCTCGAGCGACGTGATCGCGGCCGCCAGCTGGGCGGCCGCACCCTCGGCCCGGGCCTTGTGTTCGGGGTTGGTGCGGTTCCAGGCGGCGTCCTCCGCCGCTCGCACCGCCTGCTCGACGTCGCGCATGCGCCCATCGACCCGCTGGACGTCCGCCCGCGGGACCTTGCCGGCCTCGTCCCACCGATCCTGGATGGGGCGCAGCGCGGCCCGCGCGGCGCGCGGATCGGTCACGGGCAGCAGTGCCTCGGCCTGCTCGAGGAGCGCCAGCTTGACCTTGAGGTTCTCGCCGTACTCGACGTCGATCTCGGCGTTCTGCGCGCTGCGGGCGTCGAAGAAGGACTGCTGGGCGGCGCGGAAGCGGGCCCAGAGGGCGTCGTCCTCCTTGCGGGACGCCCGGCCGGCGGCCTTCCATTCCTCCATCAGCTCGCGGTACGCGGCGGCGGTGCGGCCCCAGTCGGTCGAGGTGGACAGCTCGGTCGCGCGGCCGATGAGCTTCTCCTTGGCGGCCTTGACCTGGGACTGGGCAGCGTCGAGCTCCGAGAAGTACTGTCGACGGTGCCGGTCGAACGCGGTGCGCGCATGAGAGAAGCGCTTCCACAGGGAGTCCTCGCTCGTCCGGTCCAGGCGCGGGCCGGACCGTTGCGCGGTCTTCCACTCGTCGAGCAGCTCACGCAGACGTTCCCCGGACTGTTTCCACTGGGTGCGCTCCGGGTCCTGCGCAGCGATCTTCTCGGCCTTCTCGACGATGACGGTGCGCTCGGCGGTGGCCTGGGCACGGGCGGCCTCACGCTCGGCCGTGACCTCCTTGCGCCGCTCCTCGGCGACGCCGCGGAGAACCTCGACCCGGCGGCGCAGGCCGTCGATGTCGCCGACGGCGGTGGGTTCCTTGAGCGACTCGTCCAGGCTCGTGAGCGTCTGGTCGATCTCCTTCGGGGTGATGTTCGCGAGGCGCATCTCGAAGAGCGCAACCTGCGCCTGGATGTCGAGGAACCGTCGGACGTAGAACGCGAGGGCCTCCTCGCGGTCGGCGCCGGGATACTGACCGACGCTGCGTTCACCCGCTTCCTCGCGCACCCACACGGTGCCGTCGTCCTCGTCGACGCGGCCCCACGCGGCAGCCTCGGCGGCGTCGTGGGCGTCGACGGGGGGAGCGACCGGGACGACTGCGGCCGGGGTCGTCCCGGTCGCGGGGACGCGGGCGGCGGGGCGGGGCACCGGACGGGGCCGGACGGCGGACGGGACGGGGACGGGCTTCTTCTGCTCGGTGGGCGCTGCCGGATCGGGCTGCGGCGTGGCCTCGGGGGTCGGCTTCGGCTCCTCGGGGGCCGGTGCGACCTCAGGCCCCGGAGCGGGTGCGCGCTCGGTCACCGGGCTGGGCTCGGAACCGACCTCCACGGTGGCCACCGGGCTGGGCTCGGAACCGACCTCCACGGTGGCCACCGGGCTGGGCTCGGACCCGACCTCCGGCTCGGGCCGAGGTTCAGCGGGCGGTGTGGGCTCGCGCTGCGGCTCGGCGGAGGCCGGCTCCGCGTCGACGGCGCCGGGCGCGGCGACCTCGTCCGCAGTGGTGCCTGACGTGGGAATCGACTCCGGCTCGACCGTGGCACCGGTCACGTCGTGGGCTTCGGTCGATGTCGGCTGCTCGGTCACTTCGAGGTCACTCCTTGTTCGATGACGGGGTAGGCAGGCGCCACACCGTTCTCGGTCGTCCCCCCGGCGAACCGGGTCTCGATCCGCGCACGCGGTGCCGCTTCGCTGGCACCAGGCGTGACGAGGCCCTCAGTCTACGGACTGCGACGCCCCGGATGACACCTTGATGCCCCCCGAGGACGCGATCGGACCGGGTGCCGCACCGGATCGGGGCGACCCGGGGTGGTCGCCACAGCCGGATACCCTTGCCACATGCTGCTCCTCCGCACGTCGGCGACCGCGCTCGACACCCACTGCTACGTCGTCGCCGCCCAGGCGGGAGCCGAGGCGCTGGTGATCGACCCCGGTGCCGGTGCCGGGGCCGCGCTCGGGGAACTCCTCGCACGTCACCGGCTCTCGGTCGGCGCCGTGTTCCTCACGCACGGCCACGCCGACCACGTATGGGACGCCGCCGTCGTCGCGGGCGATGCTCCCGTCTACCTCGGGGCCCCGGACGCCTACCGCCTGGAAGACCCCGCCGAGGTGCTCAGCGCACCGCTCGCCACCGGGTTCCGCGCCATCGCCGGCTCCCCGTGGCAACGCCCGGCGCAGGTGGCCGGGCTTCCCCGGGCCACCCTCGAAGGTGGCGGCGCCCTCCTGGTCGAGGGCGTCGTCGGCCGCGTGGTGCCGGCGCCCGGGCACACGGAGGGCTCCGCGGTGCTCCTGGTCCGTGGCGAGGTCCAGGCTCCGGCAGACGGTGACGACGAGGTGCTGCCCCAGGGCGAGGACGTCGTCATGGACGACGACGGCACGTACCTCCTCGCGTTCTGCGGCGACGTGCTCTTCGCCGGGTCGAGGGGCCGCACGGACCTGGCGGGCGGCGACGAGCAGGAGATGATGTCCACCCTGCGCACGCTCGGGCAGGTGCTGCCGCCGTCGACGGTGCTGCTGCCGGGCCACGGGGCGGCGACCGTGCTCGCACGCGAGCTCGCCACGAACCCCTACCTCCGGCAGGTGCGCAGATCTCGCTGAGGGGGCGTGCGCCCCTCGCTGAGGGGCAGGTCCGGCGGCTACGCCGGCAGCGGTGCGAGCGTGCCGAATCGCCCGGGTGCCTGCGCGTCTGCGAAGATCAGCGCTATGGCACGTGTCTCCTCCCTCTCCGGGTTTCCCGAATGGCTGCCGGACGGCCGCGCGGTCGAGCAGCATGTCCTCGACTCGCTGCGTCGCAGCTTCGAGCTCCATGGCTTCGCCGGCATCGAGACCCGGGCGGTCGAGCCGCTCCCGCAGCTGCTGCGCAAGGGTGAGACCTCCAAGGAGGTGTACCTGCTGCGCCGTCTGCAGGAGGACGCCGAGGGGCTGGAGGAGACCGGGTCGGACAGGCAGCTCGGCCTGCATTTCGATCTGACCGTCCCGTTCGCCCGGTACGTGCTCGAGCACGCCGGCCAGCTCACGTTCCCGTTCAAGCGCTACCAGATCCAGAAGGTCTGGCGTGGTGAGCGTCCCCAGGACGGGCGGTTCCGCGAGTTCACCCAGGCGGACATCGACGTCGTCGGCGCGGACACGCTGCCCTTCCACTACGAGGTCGAGCTGCCGCTGGTGATGGCGGAGGCCCTCGCCGCGCTGCCGATCCCGCCGGTGCGCATCAGCGTCAACAACCGCAAGGTCGCGCAGGGTTTCTACGAGGCGATCGGCATCGAGGACGTCGAGGGCACCCTCCGGGTGATCGACAAGCTCGACAAGATCGGACCCGAAGGCGTCGCTGCGGCATTGATGAACGAGGTCGGGGCGACGCCGGCGCAGGCGGCCGGCGCGCTCGAGCTCGCCTCCATCAGCGGCACCGATGCCTCGGTCGCGGACCGGGTGCTCGCCCTGGGCTTCCGGTCGGACCTCCTCGACGAGGGGCTGGGCGAGCTCGTCGCGCTGCTGGAGGCCGCGCAGGAGCGGTCTCCCGGCACCGTCGTCGGCGACCTGAAGATCGCCCGCGGACTCGACTACTACACCGGCAGCGTGTACGAGACCACCCTGGTGGGGCACGAGAACCTCGGCTCGATCTGCTCGGGCGGCCGCTACGACTCCCTGGCCTCCGACGGCCGGTCCACCTACCCGGGCGTCGGCCTGTCCATCGGGGTCTCCCGCCTGCTGGCCCGCCTCCTCGGGGACGACCTGCTCCGCGCCACCCGTCCGGTGCCGACCGCGGTGCTGGTCGCCGTGACCGACGAGGAGCACCGTGCCGCGAGCAACCGGGTCGCCGCCGAGCTGCGGGCCCGGGGCATCCCGACCGACGTCGCACCCACCGCGGCCAAGTTCGGCAAGCAGATCCGGTTCGCCGATCGGCGGGGCATCCCGTTCGTGTGGTTCCCGGCCGAGGACGGTGCGGACGAGGTCAAGGACATCCGCTCGGGCGAGCAGGCCCCGGCCGACGCCGCCGCCTGGCAGCCCCCGGAGCAGGACCTGTGGCCGCAGGTCGTGCGGCAAGTGCCCGAGGCGTGATGAGCTCCCTCTGGCCCGGCACGGACGGTGCACGCGCCGTGCTCGGGGCCCTCCACGACCTGCGGGACCTGCTCGCCGGCGTCGACCTGCCGCTGGACGTCGAGGGTGCCGCGGCCGCCCGCACGCACCGCCGCGACGTCGTCGCCCAGCTCGACGACTACGTCATCCCGCGGTACGAGCAGCTCGACGCGCCGCTCCTGGCCGTCGTCGGCGGCTCGACCGGGGCGGGCAAGTCCACCCTGGTCAACGGTCTGCTGCGCGAGAAGGTCGCGGCGGCGTCGGCGATCCGCCCCACCACGCGCCGCCCCCTGCTGGTGCACCACCGCGACGACGCGGAGTGGTTCACCGGCGACCGCATCCTCCCCGGCCTCGCCCGGGTGAGCGCCGCCCCCGGTGCCGCGGCGACACCCTCGGTGGGCACCGGCGTCCAGGGCGAGCTGGAGCTGCGGGAGAGCGACCGGCTGCCGGCCGGGCTCGCGCTGCTGGACGCGCCGGACATCGACTCGGTCGTCGCGGAGAACCGGCAGCTCGCCGGGCAGCTCCTCGCGGCCGCCGACCTGTGGATCTTCGTCACCACCGCGGCCAGGTACGGTGACGCCGTCCCGTGGCAGCTGCTGCACGAGGCCGCCGAACGGCGCGTCGTCGTCGCCGTGATCCTGGACCGCGTACCCGCCGGCGAGAGCGCCGAGGTGCGCCAGGACCTCGCCGCGCGCCTCGCCGCCGAGGGGCTCGAGCGGGCGCCGCTTTTCGTCATCGGTGAGACCGTGCTCGACGCCGACGGCCTGCTCCCCGAGGCCGACGTCGCCGCGCTGTCCGCCTGGCTGCGCGGACTCGCCGAGGACGCCGGGACACGGGCCTCCGTGGCACGGCAGACCCTCGGCGGCGCCCTGGACGCGCTGCTCGTGCGCGCGGGTGCCGTCGGCGACGGGGCCCGCGCGCAGGCGGCCGCGGTCGCCGCGCTCGCCGCCCGGGTGGACGACGCCTACGCACAGGCTCACGACCGCATCATGGAGGCCACCGCCGACGGTGCGATGCTGCGCGGGGAGGTCCTGGCCCGCTGGCAGGAGTTCGTCGGCACGGGCGAGTTCTTCCGCTCGGTCGAGGCCAAGGTCGGGCGGGTGCGGGACCGTATCGGCGCGTTCTTCCGCGGACGGCCCGCCCCCGCCGAACGGGTGGAGGTGGCGATCGAGGCCGGCCTGCAGACGTTGCTCGTGGCTGAGGCCGAACGGGCGGCCGCCGCGGTCGACCGGTCCTGGCGCCTCGAGCCGGGATCCCACGGCCCCCTGGTCGCGGCGACGGCGGCCCTCGCCCCGCCGGAGCGGCTCGTGGCCGACGCCGCCGAGCAGGTGCGCGGGTGGCAGGGCGACCTGCTCGGCATGGTCCGCGCGGAGGGCGCGGACAAGCGGCTCACCGCGCGGGTGCTCTCCTTCGGCGTCAACGGGTTGGCCATCGCCCTGATGGTGGTGATCTTCGCGTCCACCGCCGGGCTCACCGGTGCGGAGGTCGCGATCGCCGGCGGTACCGCCGTCATCGCGCAGAAGCTGCTCGAAGCCGTGTTCGGCGACGACGCCGTGCGCAAGATGGCCAAGGCGGCCCGCGCCGACCTGCACACCCGGGCGGGGGAGTACCTCGCGGCCCAGGCCGCCGCCTTCCGCGGCGCCCTCGCGCAGTATCCGGCGGACCCGGTGACCGGGGAACTCATCTCGGGGGCGGTCACCGCTGTGCAGGCCGCCAGGCGGGCGGAGGCAGGACGATGAGGCTCCGCACCCACACCACCGACCCCGTCACCGCGCTGCCGGCCGACCTCGAACGGCTGCGCGAAGCCGTCGACCTTGCCGGCGGGCACGTCCCCGAGTCCGCCCTCGACCCGGCACGGGAGCTGCTGCTGCGGGCCGCGCAGCGGCAGAACCTCGCCACCGGCCGGACGGTGGTCGCCCTGCTCGGCGCCACCGGGTCGGGGAAGTCGTCGCTGTTCAACGCCCTGGTGGGGCGCGCCGCCGCCCGCGTCGCCGCCCGCCGCCCGACCACCAGCCGGCCGCTCGCCGCGGTGTGGGGCGACGACGACGCCGCCGACCTGCTCGACTGGCTGGGCGTGCCGGAACGGACGAACGCCGGAGGCGGCTCGGGCACCGGCGCTACGACCGGTGGGCCGGCCGGCGGCGGGCGCGAACCGGCCGACGGGCTCGTGCTGCTGGACCTGCCCGACATCGACTCCACCGCCCATGCGCACCGGGAGATCGCGGCGCGCATGGCCGGCGTCGTCGACGTGCTCGTGTGGGTCCTCGACCCGCAGAAGTACGCCGACGCCGTCGTCCACCGCGACTACCTCGCCCCGATGGCCGCGCACGCGGACGCCACGTTCGTGGTCCTCAACCAGGTCGACACGCTGGCGGCGGCGGACCGTGCCGGTGTGCGATCCGACCTCGTCCGGCTCCTCGCCCGGGACGGTCTCGTGGACGTCCCCGTGCTGATGACGTCCGCGCGCGACGGCACCGGCGTCGCCGAGCTGCGGGACCGTATCGCCGAGGTCGTGGACTCCAAGCGGGCGGTGCAGCGACGGCTCGCCGCCGACGTGCGGACCTGTGCGACGCGCCTCGCGGGGGCGACCGCCCGCGACGGCGCCTCCGACGACGTGCGCGCCGGTGCCGCCGGCCGCGCTGCGGGCGCGGGCGGGTCGGGCACCGCTCCCGCGACGACGACCGGCGGGCCGGGACGAACCCTCGTGCAGGCTGCGGCCCAGGCGGCCGGTGTCGACGCCGTCACCGAGGCGACCCGGGGCTCGTACGTCCGTGCGGCGCGGCGCTCGGTGGGGTGGCCACCCCTGCGCTGGGTCGCCCGCCTGCGCCCGGACCCGCTCAAGCGGTTGCACCTGGGCGAGCGGGCCAAGGACGCCCGGCTGGTGCGAACCTCCCTGCCCGGGCCGACCCCCGTCCAGGAGGCCGCGGTGCGGGCGTCGGCGCACGCGCTCGTCGGCCGCCAGACGGCGCACCTGCCCGGTCAGTGGCGCGGTGACGTCCTCGAGCACATCACCTCCCGTATCCCGGCGCTGGTGGCTTCCCTCGACCAACAGATCGCCGGCACGGAGCTGGCGCAGGCGCGCCGGCCGGTGTGGTGGCGGGTGCTGGGCCTGCTGCAATGGCTCCTCCTCCTCGCCGCGATCGCCGGTGCGGGGTGGCTCGGCGCGCTCGTCGGGCTCGACTACCTCCAGCTGCCCGAGCCGAAGACCCCGCTCGCCGGACCGCTGCCGCTGCCGACGGTGCTCCTGGTCGGCGGGGCGGCCGGCGGGATCCTTCTTGCCTTCGTGGCTGGGATCGCGGCGCGCGTGGGCGGGCGACGCCGGGCCCGCCGGGTCGAGCGGCTCCTGCGCCAGGCGGTGGCCGACTCGGTGCAGGAACAGCTCATCGACCCGCTGGACGTCGAGCTCGACCGGTACACCCGGTTCCGGGAGGCCGTAGCAGCGCTCGCGGGGTAGGCGACCGGCCTAGAACGGCCCAACGTCGGCGGACGGGAGGACCGTCCCGTTGTGCCTGGGGGCACGGTCCGGTGGGTCCGCACGCAGCACGGTTTCCGACGCACCGGCACGGGCCGCGCCCAGCGGCGCCGGTAAAGTGGTCGGTGATGGAAGAACGTGAGAGCCGGTGGGAGGAGCGCCTCGCCCTGCCGGTGCTCGTCGCCGCTCTCGCGTCCGTGCCCGCCGTCTTCCTCACGTTGCTGGACGACCCGTGGGCGATGCTCGGCACGGGAGCGAACTGGCTGAGCGGGGGAGTCCTGGTCGCCGAGACGGTCGTGCTCTTCGCCGTCTCGGGTGACAAGGCCGCGTGGCTGCGGACGCACCGCTGGCTGATGCTGATCACCGTGGCCGTCGCCGTCGCCGCCGTGCTCGCGATGGGACCGGTCCAGCTCCTGCGCCTGCTCAGGGTCGTGGGCGCCCTGAGGATCGTCCGGGCGGGGCGCATCGTCAGGGCCGCGCAGACCCTGCGCCGGAAGATGGGCCTGGACGGGGTGTCGTCGAAGTGGGTGTCCGTCCTGGCCGGTGTGCTGGTGGCCGCGTTCGTGGGGGTGGTGCTCGCCGACCCGACCTCGCAGTCGCGGCAGATGCTCGAGTCCGTGGTGTCCGGCCCGACCGGCACGATCGTCGTCGTCATCGCCGGACTGCTGCTCGGCGGCGCGACGTATGTGGTCATGCGCCAAAGGCAGCGTGACCGGGGTCGGTGACGCGTCGGCCGGCGACCAGGTGCGCGCTCCTGCTCGCCGTGGCTCCCGTCGGGCCTGCTGCCGGCAGCCGCTCGCCGTCGTCACGCTGGAGGCAGGTCGCCGGACGCGCCGCGGACGACGACGGCAGCCTCCCTCGGCCTACCGGGCGGTCCGGCCCGGGCAGGCCCGGCTTGCGGTGGGCGGCGGCCGGGTCTACCAACAGGACATGGAGCGTTCCCGCCTCGCGCGCAGTGCTGGACGGAGGTCGTGAGCGGCGTCGTCGTCGCCGGCGCCTGGGGGCTCGTGGGCGGTTCCGCGCTCGTGCTCGGCGCGGCGGCGGCCTGGCTGCTGCAGATCCGACCGTGGGTCGTCGCCGGCATCATGGCCTTCGGTGCCGGGGTACTCATCTCCGCGCTCGCCTTCGATCTCATGCAGGAGGCGGCCGACGGCGGCGGACTCGTCTCGGCGATCGTCGGCTTCCTCGCCGGTGCCGTAGCGTACATGCTCGCCGACGCCGTGCTCGCCCGCCACGGTGCCCGGCACCGGAAGCGCTACACGGGGCGGCAGCCCGCGGTGCAGGTGCACGCCGGCAGCGGGATGGCGATCGCCCTCGGCGCGCTGCTCGACGGCATCCCCGAGTCCGTGGTGCTCGGGGCAAGCCTGCTCGGTGGACGGGGCGTGAGCACCGCCGTCGTCGCGGCCGTGTTCATCTCCAACGTCCCCGAGGGCCTCTCGAGCGCGGCCGGGATGAAGCAGGCCGGGCGCAGCGCCCGGTACGTCTTCGGGGTGTGGGGCGGCATCGCCGTCGCCGCGGGGGCGGCCGCCGCTCTCGGGTACCAGTTCCTCGGCTCGGCCACGCCCGAGGTGGTTGCGGTGATCACCGCGGTGGCGGCCGGCGCCATCCTCACGATGATCGCGGACACGATGATCCCCGAAGCCTTCGAAAGCACCCACGCGCTGACGGGTCTCGTCGTCTCGGTCGGATTCCTCGTCGCCTTCGCGATCAGCCGCCTCGGATGAGCACGGGCGGGCTCCGATCGAGGTCAACGGCCGTTCCCCGCGATCACCCAGGATCGGCGTGCCGTAGCATCACCGTGGATCCACACGGCAAGGAGCAGACCCATGTTCGACCTCAGCAACGGCTTCCTGCTCCCCCCGATCGTCGTCCGCGGGGGCCCGGTGGCGGTGCGGACCGACGTGAGTGCCGTCCCGGTCGTGGCACCGCGCCGATGAGCGGCGTCGTCGACCAGCTGCTGGGGCTGGCGAGCCCATGGGCGTACCTGTTCGTCGGGCTGCTGGCGGCGGCCGAGGCGGCCGCATTCGTCGGGCTGGTCATCCCGGGAGAGACGGCGATGCTCCTCGGCGGGGTACTGGTGGCGGGCGGTCACGCCGGCCTGGGCTGGATGCTCGCGGCTGCGATGGTCGGGGCGGTCGGCGGCGACTCCCTCGGGTACGAGCTCGGGCGCCGGTTCGCCGACCCGATGCGCGCCAGCCGGCTGGGCAGGCGGATCGGCGCGGACCGGTGGCAGCGCGCCGAGGACTACCTCCGCACGCACGGGGGCAAGGCCGTGTTCCTGGGCCGCTGGGTCGGGGTGCTGCGTGCCCTGGTCCCCTTCGTCGCGGGGGCCAGCCGGATGCCTTACCGGGTCTTCCTGCCGTACAACCTCGCCGGTGGGGTGCCGTGGGCGGCGACGTTCGTCGTCGCCGGCTACCTGGCGGGACACTCCTACGGGCGCGTGGCGCACCTCGCCGGGCGGGCGAGCCTCGTGCTGGCCGGTCTGCTGGCGCTCGTCGTGGCCGTGGTGCTGACGGCCCGCTGGGTCTCGCGCCACCCCGACCGCGCCCTGGCACCGGTGCGCAGGCTGACCGGGTCCCGCCTCGCCCGGCGCATCGCCCCGCGCTACGATCGCCAGATCGCCTTCCTGGCCGACCGGTTCCGCCCCGGCGGGGCCTTCGGCCTCGTGCTCACCGTGGAGCTGGCGGCGCTGGTCGCCGCGGGGGCGGCGTTCGGTGGCGTCACCGAGGACGTGCTGCGCCGCAACGAGCTCATCGGCCTGGACGCCCCGGTCGGGCAGTTCTTCGCCCAGCATCGCGAGCCGTGGCTGACGACCACGATGGAGACCCTCACCCTGCTGGGCAGCGCCTGGGTCCTGGCCCCGCTGACGCTGGCGCTCGGGCTGGTGCTGTGGCGCCAGTTCCGCTCACGGCGGCCGCTCCTCTTCCTGGCCCTCTCCCTGGGCGGCGCCACCGTCCTCGCACAGCTGATCAAGTTGTTCGTGGCCCGACCGCGTCCCGACGCCGGACTCGTGCCTGCCCTGGGGTACTCCTTCCCCTCCGGACATTCCACGGCAGCGGCTGCCGGTTGGCTCGCCATCGCCCTCGTGCTCTTCCGGTTCGCGCCGCGCTGGGAGGCGCGGGTGGCGCTCGTGACCGGCGCCGTCGTCATCGCGCTGCTCGTCGGGGTGTCCCGGGTCTACCTCGGGGTGCACGAACCCACCGATGTCCTGGGCGGATGGGCCCTGGGTGTCATGTGGGTCGCCGCCGCCACCGCCGCCATGCACGTCTACGACGAACGTGGCCCGACCCGGCGAAGCGCGCGGACGGGGCTGCGTCCGTAGGGCTCGTTCGTCCCACCGTGCCTGGGGCCGAGCGCGCAGCTGCGTCGTCGCAGCGCCTGCACGCCCACCTGCTCCACCTGGATCGACCAGGTCGAGCGCCGGTTCGGTCACCTCACCGGACAGCGGCCGTCCGACGTCGAGTCGGACGGCCGCTGTCCGTCCCCGTCAGTGCCCGAAGGAGCGTTTCGGCGCGCGGGTGCCACCGGCGGGACGGGACGGGCGCAGAGCCCGGTCACGCCCGGGGCGCTCGCCCTGGCCGCTGCGGGGACCGCTGTCGTAGCTCTTCTTGTGGGGCGTGCGGTCGCCGTCGGAGGAGTGGCTGCCCCGGGGGCCGTCGTCGAGGCGGATCCGCAGGGGACGCCCGGCGACCCGGGCTGCGGCGATGCGTCGCGTCGTCTCCGGCGTCATGTCGCCGCTGATCTCCACGAGCGAGAAGCTCGGGAAGATGTCGATCTTGCCGAGGTCGGAACCACGCAGGCCACCCTCGCCGGTGATCGCCCCGACGATGGCGCCCGGCTGCACGCCGTCCTTGTGGCCCACCTCGACGCGGTAGCGCGTACCCGCCACCCGGGGGTGCCGGCCGCCGCGCTCGGCGGGCCCGCGGGAGCTGTGGTCGCGCGAACCGGACTTGGCGGCGACGTGCTCGTCGAACCGGGCACCGACGAATGCCCCTTCGTCGTCCACCTGCTCCTCGTGACGCACCCGCGCGGCGTCCTCGTCACGTGGGCGAGGGCCCTCGTCGCCGACGGCGAGCGCGACCAGGGTGGCGGCGAGCTCCTCGAGGTCGGCGCCGGACTTCTCGACGTACTCGTGGACGGCCTCGCGGTACATGTCGAGGCGACCCTTCTCGGTCCGGGTGGCGACCTGGCCGAAGAGTTTCTCGGCCTTGTGGCGCGACACGTCGGCGGGTGTCGGCAGGTTGATCTCCTCCAGCCTCGTGCCGGTGAGCTTCTCGATCTGCCTGAGCTGGCCCCGCTCACGCGGGGTGAGGAACGTCAGGGCCGTACCGGTGCGGCCCGCGCGGGCGGTGCGGCCGATGCGGTGCACGTAGGAGTCGGCCTCCCGCGGCACGTCGAAGTTCACGACGAGGCCGATGCGCTCGACATCGAGGCCACGGGCCGCGACGTCGGTGGCCACGAGGACGTCGAGCGTGCCGTTGCGCAGCCGTTCGACGAGCTTCTCGCGCTCCTTCTGCGGCACGTCGCCGGAGAGGCCGGCAGCGGAGATACCGCGCCCGGAGAGCTCGATCGAGACGTCCTCGACCGTACCCTTGGTGCGCACGAAGACGATCGCGGCGTCGGCGTCGGAGCTTGCCAGCACCCGGGACAGGGCACCGATCTTGTGGCGGAACGGGACGATGGCGTAGGTCTGGTGCACCGTGGCGGTGGTCGATGCGGACCGGCTGGTGGCCACCCGGACCGGGTCGGTCAGGTGCGTGGCGGCGACCTTCTTGATGCCGCCGGGCATCGTCGCGGAGAAGAGCGCGGTACGACGCTCCTTGGGGACGTTCGAGGCGATCTGCTCGACGTCCTCGGCGAAGCCCATGCGCAGCATCTCGTCTGCCTCGTCGAGGACGAAGAAACGCACCCCGCCGAGCTGGAGGCTGCCGCGCTCGATGAGGTCCATGATGCGGCCGGGGGTGCCGACGACGACCTGGGCGCCGTCCTTCAGCGCCCGCAGCTGCGGGATGTAGCTCGAACCGCCGTACACGGGGAGCACGCGCAGGTCGCGGGTGCGGTGCGCGAACGAGGCGATCGCGTCGGCGACCTGCATGGCCAGCTCGCGGGTGGGCGTCAGGACCAGGGCCTGCACCGACCGTCGGGCGGGGTCGACGGCGGCGAGCAGCGGGAGGCCGAACGCGGCCGTCTTGCCGGTGCCGGTCTGGGCGATGCCGACGACGTCGCGCCCGGAGAGCAGCACCGGGATGGCTTCGGCCTGGATGTCGGTGGGGACCGTGAAGCCGAGGTCCTCGACGGCGGCGAGGAGGTCTGCGGGAAGTCCGAGCGAGGCGAAGGTGCGGGCGTCGGTCGCGTCGGCATCGCTGCTGTCGGCGTCGTCGCTCGTGTCGGTGCTGTCGGTGATCGACGCACCGTCCGACGGGGCCGCGTCGGTGCGGGAGGCGTCATCGGGCCCGATGTCGTCGGGCGCGATCACGGTCCGCACGTCGTCGGCGGGGAAGAGGGCGTCGTCCTGCGCGGCGTCAGGGCGCGCGAAGTCAGGGAGTGTTGCGGTGGTCACAGAAAGGAACCCATCGTCGTGTACGGAGTGTGGGTGACGATGCCAGGTCGGCGCCGCACCATCCGCACAAAGGGCCCAACGACGCGAGAACTCCGCAGGGGCCTGGGCAGGAAATATGCACTCCAGGAACCCCAAGAGTATCCGGCCGGGGCACATCGGCGACACCGGGGGGCTCGGTGACCTTGCGCACACGGTCTACGACCGTGCACCGCGGTCAGCGGCACGCACCGGAATCAGCGCTGCCACACGGGTCAGCGGCGGGGCCGCGCACGTGCCCCTGCCACCGCGGCGAGCAGCCCGAACGAGGCGGCGAGTGCCAGGCCCGCGAGGTAGGCGGTCGTGCCACCTGTCCCCACGAGAGCGGTGAACAGTGCACCGCCCGCCGCAAGGCCCAGGGCGGCCCCCAGCGCGTCCGCCACCTGCAGGGAAGAGCTGATCTGGCCGTGGTGCGCCGGCGGGGTCTCCTGGAGCACGAGCACCGACATCGCCGGGAAGACCAGGCCGATGCCGAGGCCGGCGATCGTCCAGCCCCCGAGCGCGAACCAGGGCAACGCCGGAAGGGTCGCGACGGCGGCCACCATGGTGCCGAACGCGAGGACGAGCGGCCCGAGCCAGTTCAGGCGGGCCCGCCCGCCCGCGGAGCGCACCCGCCCCTGGATCGCGGCGCCGAGCGCCCACGTGATCGCGGCGGCGGTGAGGACCAGCCCGGCCTGCACCTCCAGCCAGCCGTGCTCGCGGACGAGAAGCAGGGGCAGGAAGGTCTGCGCGGTCATGAACGTCGCGTTCAGCAGCGCCCGGCAGGCCACCGCGGCCGGGACACCGGCGCGTAGGACGGCCGTACCGGCGGGCAGCACCACGGGCAGGCTCAGAATGAGCGCGACGACGGCGGCGAGTGCCATGGGGAGCACCCAGGCACCCGACGCCGCCCCGGACACCTGGAGCGCGGCGACGGCGACACCCGTGCCGGCCGCGGCCACAAGAATGCGGCGGGCCTGAGGGGGCACCGTGGCTGACGGGACCGGGACCTGGCGGAGCAGCGGCAGGAGCAGTGTCGTGGCACCGAGCATGAGGACGGGGACGCCCAGGAAGATCCAGCGCCAGGACGCCACTTCCACGACGAGACCCGCGACGCCCGGGCCGACGAGGGCGGGGACGACCCACGCGGCTGAGAACGCCGCGAAGAAGCTGGGCCGGCGCGCTGCCGGGACCAGCGCGCCGACAAGCACGTAGAGCGGCACGATGAGGAGGCCGCCACCAAAGCCCTGGACGGCGCGCCCGACCACCAGGAGCTCCATCGTCGGGGAGAGCCCGGCGATGACGAGACCGCCGCAGAACAGCGCGATACCGGTCAGCAGCGAGCCACGCGCTCCGCGGGCGTCCGTCCAGGCACCGGAGACGGCGGTTGCGACGAGCTGGGCCGCGAGCGGCGCGCCGGATGCGAGTGCGTAGAGGCGAAGCCCGCCGAGGTCCTCGGTCACCGCCGGCATCGCGGTGCTGACCGCGAGGTTCTCGAAGGCGACGAGCGTGATGAGCGCCACCGAGGCGACCAGGAGCAGCCGGACGAGGTCGGGCGCTGCGGCCGCGCGCGCCGCGGGGGCGGCGTCGCGATCCTGGGCGTCGCGCGCCGGCTGGGAGCTCACTCGGAGATCATCACCCGTCGGGGCGCCCATGGGCCAACGCGTATGCGGGGCCGCGTGCGGCGTCGGCTACGGCCGCCCTCGCGCGGCGCATCCGGAACGCCGAACTAGGATCGTCCGTGCGCCCGCCCGTCTAGCGGTGCGTTCGAACACACTCGGAAGGATCCCCGTGCTCCGCACCCACAACGCCGGCTCCCTGCGCGCCGCCGACATCTCCACCGCCGTCACGCTTACCGGCTGGGTCGACCGCCGTCGTGACCACGGCGGCGTCGCCTTCATCGACCTGCGCGACGCCTCCGGCATCGCCCAGGTCGTCATCCGTGACGAGGACGTCGCGCATGAGCTGCGCGCCGAGTTCGTCCTCCAGGTCACCGGCGAGGTCTCGCGTCGGCCCGAGGGGAACGCCAACCCCAACCTGCCTACCGGCGAGATCGAGGTCATCGCGAGCGACGTCGTCGTGCTCAATGCGGCGGCGCCACTGCCCTTCCAGGTGTCCGAGCACGCCGACGACGCCGGCCAGGTGGGTGAGGAGGTGCGCCTGAAGTACCGCTACCTCGACCTGCGCCGCAAGGCTCCCGCGCACGCGCTCCGCCTGCGTGCCAAGGTCAACCAGGCAGCGCGCCGCATCCTCGACGCCCAGGACTTCGTCGAGATCGAGACGCCCACACTGACCCGGTCGACGCCGGAGGGTGCGCGCGACTTCCTGGTGCCGGCCCGGCTCTCGCCGGGGAGCTGGTACGCACTGCCCCAGTCGCCGCAACTCTTCAAGCAGCTGCTCATGGTGGGCGGCATGGAGCGCTACTACCAGATCGCCCGCTGCTACCGCGACGAGGACTTCCGCGCCGACCGTCAGCCAGAGTTCACCCAGCTCGACGTCGAGATGAGCTTCGTCGAGCAGGACGACGTCATCGCCGTCGGGGAGGAGATCCTCGCCGAGCTGTGGAAGCTGATCGACTACGAGATCCCGCGCCCCATCGCCCGCATGACCTTCAAGGACGCGATGGAGAAGTACGGGACCGACAAGCCCGACCTGCGTTTCGACCTCGAGCTCACCGACCTGACCGAGTACTTCACGGACACTCCGTTCCGTGTGTTCCAGAACCCGTACGTGGGGGCCGTCGTCATGCCCGGCGGTGCCGCGCAGCCGCGCCGCACCTTCGACGCCTGGCAGGACTGGGCGAGGTCGCGCGGGGCGAAGGGTCTCGCCTACGTGACCATCGCGGAAGACGGCACTCTCGGCGGTCCGGTGGCGAAGAACATCTCCGAGGCCGAGCGGGAGGGTCTCGCCGCGGCGGTGGGCGCCCAGCCCGGCGACTGCATCTTCTTCGCGGCCGGCCAGGCCGCCGAGGCGCGTGCGCTGCTGGGCGCCGCCCGCCTGGAGGTCGGCAAGCGCGTGGGTCTCATCGACGAGAACGCCTGGTCCTTCGTGTGGGTCGTCGACGCGCCGCTGTTCAAGCCGACCGGCGAGGACGACGACATCGCCGTCGGGCACGGGAACTGGACCGCCGTGCACCACGCCTTCACGTCCCCTACGCCGGCGTGGATCGAACGTTTCGAGGAGAGCCCGGCCGAGGCGCTCGCGTACGCGTACGACATCGTGTGCAACGGCAACGAGATCGGCGGTGGCTCGATCCGTATCCACCGGCGGGACGTGCAGGAGCGGGTGTTCGCCGTGATGGGGCTCGGTGAGGAGGAGGCCCGGGAGAAGTTCGGCTTCCTGCTCGATGCGTTCAAGTTCGGCGCGCCGCCGCATGGCGGCATCGCGTTCGGCTGGGACCGGATCGTCTCGCTGCTGACCCGGTCCGAGTCGATCCGCGATGTCATCGCGTTCCCGAAGTCCGGCGGTGGGTACGACCCGCTGACCCAGGCACCGGCGCCGATCACGCCGCAGCAGCGCAAGGAGGCGGGGGTGGACGCCCAGCCGAAGGTGGCGGCCGTGAACGCCCAGCCGTAAGTGGCGGCCGTGGACGCCCAGCCGTAGGTGGCGGGGGTGGACGCCCAGCCGTAGGTGGCGGGGGAGCCTGTCGACCCCAGGTTGCGGGGGAGCCTGTCGATGCGGTCGCTGAGCCTGCCTGACGGCGCGGCACGCGCGACCGGACTCGGCGGCCCGGGCGGAGTTTGCGCTCTTCCCGGGCCGCCGTGCCTCTTCACCGACGCTGCGCACCTGCTCCGCTTCGTGCCTTGTCGTTGCGCGCCGTTCCCCGCACGGGCCTGTGACCAGCCACGGCACCGTCGTTGTCCACAGGGTTCCCATGCAGGGTGCCGATGTCAGCGGGATCTCCTAGGCTTCATACATCAGTTCGAAGCCGAGGGGGTGGGGTCGTGGAGGAACAGGCGGGCAAGCCCGAAGGTGCCCGGGACGACCTCGCCGCGGGCGCCGGATCTCCGGACCGTGCCACGACCCTGGGGCAGAGTGGATCGGCTGCGGCCGCGACGGTGCGGACACACCTCGGCGAGGCGCTGGGGGTGGTCGGACGCATCCGTGCGGCGTGCGGTGAGGGTGGTGGGGCATCGAGTTGGGCACACGAGGACCGTGAAGCCGTCATCAACGGGATCGACACACTGATCCGTGATCTGACGCTGGCGCGGGGCCGTGTGCTGCTGGCGCACCGGGAGGACGGGCGGTGGGGCACGTCCCGGGACCGGGACTACGCGGACTGGCGGGCGCGCGTGACCGGGACCGGGCGGGGGAGCGCGTTGGGGGAGATCCGTGTGGCCGAGGGGCTGGCGGCGATGCCCGAGGTCGCGGCGGCGGTGGAGACGGGTGAGTTGAACCTCGAGCACGCGCGGGCGCTGGCCCGACTGCGGGCGGACGCCTCCCCGGAGGTGAAAGCCGTCCTGGAGTCGGGCGGGGCCGCCGAGCTGGTGGCGAGAGGGAAGAAGCTCACCGCGCCAGAGCTGGCCAGGGAGGCGAAGAAGGTTGCTGCGGAGATCGACGCGGCCGCCGCGCAGGAGAGTTTCGAGGCGGTGTGGCGGCGTCGTTCGGTCCGGACGAGTGCGCGAGCCGGGGGCCGGACGGGTGAGTGGTTCCTGGACGCAGTGGGTGGTGCGATCGTGGACCACGCCCTCGATGCGATCGTGGGCAAGCCGGCGGTAGATGACGCCCGCTCGCGTGAGCAGCGGCGGGCGGATGCGCTGGTGACGATGGCGTCGCGGGTGCTGCAGGTCGGGGCGGACCTGACCGGGGCGCAGATCAGGCCACATCTGTCGGTGCTGGTCGAGGAGGAGACCTGGGCGGCGGTGCGGCGCCACCGGCTCGAGGCGGAGGGTGCGCTCGGGGCGGCCGTGGACGCGAGGGCCTGGCCCGGTGCGGGACTCGGACTGGGGCCGGACGGCGCACCTCAGGCGGTGGGCGACCTCGAGGCCACCGGCAAGACCACCGCAAGGTCCATGTCGGCAATGGGCTGCACGCTCGGGCGGGCGCCGGACGGCGGGAAGCCGGCGTGGCCGGCCGTGGCACCGGCCGAGCTCGAGGACGGCACGGTGGTGCCGTTGGGTGAGCTCGAGCGGCTGATGTGCGACTGTGAGATGACTCGTGTCGTCATGGACGCCGACTCGCAGGTCCTGGACGTCGGGATGACGCAGCGCACCTACGAGCGGGAGCTGCGGCGGGCGGTGGTGAGCCGGGACCGACGGTGCATGTGGCCCGGGTGTGGCATCCGTGCCACCTGGTGCGAGGTGCACCACCTCGTCTGGGTCTCCCGCGGCGGAGTGACGTCCATGGAGAACGGGATGTGCGCGTGCTCGTACCACCACCACGTGATCCACCGGGACAACATCACCGTGGTCACCCTGACGGACGGGTTCGGGTTCTACGGTGCCGACGGAGCCCTGCTCGGTACCACCCACCGTCCCGAGCGCAGATCCCGGCGCAAGCGGCGCTCGGTCACAGCCAGCGGGACCGCCACGAACACGACAACGGACGCGGCCGTGGCCGTGGAAGTGGATGTGAACGCGGACGCCGGTGACGGGCGCGCGCCCACCGGTGATGCGGAACTCGCCGCACTCGTCGCCTCATGGCCACCTACCGGACGCGACACCACCCCTCCCGACCGGGCAAGACGTCCTTGGGCCGATCCGGGGGGTGCTCAACGGCAGGCCGATCCGGGGGGTGCTCAACGGCGGGCCGATCCGGAGGGTGCTCAACGGCGGGCCGATCCGGAGGGTGCTCAACGGCGGGCCGATCCGGAGGGTGCTCAACGGCGGGCCGATCCGGGCGGTGCGCCACCGGGGGCAGGCGTGACCGACACTCGACGCGGTGGAGCGGGGAGGCCTTCCACCGAGCCGCCTCGCTGGTCCGAACCGGTGCTACCGCTCGCCGGCGTCATCCCGGCAGAGCAAGCACCCGCCCCGCCCTTCTGAGGCTGGGGCGGACCCGGGTCATTCGAACCGGGAGAGGTCGCCTGCGCCTGCGCGTAGCACCTCCGGGGCACCCGAGGTCAGGTCGACGACGGTGGTCGGCTCGGCGGAGTCGACATCGGAACCGACGACGACGTCGAGCTGGTGGTCGAGCTCTTCCTCGATCGCCCAGCCGTCGGTCATCGGCGCCTCCTGGCCAGGCAGGATCAGCGTGCTCGACAGGATCGGCTCGCCGAGCTCCGCCACGAGAGCCAGTGCCGTGCGGTGATCAGGGATGCGCACGCCGACCGTGTGCTTCTTCGGGTGCAGCATCCGCCGTGGGACCTCCTGCGTGCCGCGGAGGATGAAGGTGTACGGCCCGGGCGTGGTCGACTTGATGAGCCGGAACACGGCGTTGTCCACCACCACGAACTGGCCGAGCTGGGCGAAGTTCTGGCACACCAACGTGAAATGGTGGCGTGCGTCGAGCTGACGCAGCACGCGGATCCGGTCAAGACCCGCCTTGTTGCCCAGCGTGCACCCGATCGCATAGCCCGAGTCCGTGGGATACGCCATCAGACCGCCGTCGCGGACGATGTCGATCGCCTGGGCGATGAGTCGGGGCTGGGGGTCCTGGGGGTGGACGTCGAGGTAGCGTGCCATCCACGCAGTCTTCACCAGGCGAGGACACCTCCGCCACCGGTGGTGGCGCGGGGGTGTGGTTGGGCCGGCGGTGGTGACGAGTCGGCGGGAGCTGGTTGCCGACGGTAAGGACCGCGCGAGGTTCAGTGGACGATCTTGAAGCGGTCGTAGAACCGGCGCAGCGGCGCGGGAGCCCACCAGTTCCAACGCCCGAGCAGCGTCATCGTCGCCGGTACGAGCAGCATGCGTACGAGCGTCGCGTCGATCAGCACCGTCACGGCGAGCGCCACCCCAACCTGCTTGATGACGATCAGGTCGCCCGCCACGAAGCCGCCGAACACGGACACGATGATCAGCGCTGCGGACGTGATGATCCGGCCGGACTGCTGCAACCCGCGCACGACCGACTCGTCATTGCTGAACCCGGCGTCCCAGAACTCCTTGATGCGTGAGAGCAGGAACACCTCGTAGTCCATCGCGAGGCCGAACCCGAAGGCGAGCGCGACGGCCACCACGTAGGACTCGAGCCCGGCCACCGGGGTGAAGCCGAGCAGCCCCGCCCCGTGCCCCGCCTGGAACACCCACACGGTGACCCCGAGCGACGCCGAGAGCGAGATCGCGTTGATGAGGATCGCCTTGAAGGGCACGAGCAACGAACCGGTCATGAGGAACAGCAGCACGAACACGGCCAGCACGATGATCGTCGCCGCGATCGGCAGCCCGTCCAGCAGCGCGGCGGTGAAGTCGGCCTGGTTCGCCGCCTGACCCACCACCCAGGTCTGGAACCCCGGATCAAGGGCGCGGACGTCGTCGACGACGGCGGTGGCCTCCTCGCCACCCGGGTCGTTCGTGTCCACGAACACGTTGAGCACGGTGTACTCGCCCGTCACCACCGGGGGGGCGAGGTCGCGCACGTGCTCAATGGCGCTGACCTCGGCCGACCAGGAGGTCACCTCCGCGAGCGTGCCGTCCGCCACGATGGTGACGTCGGGCGCGGACGAACCTGGGTAGTCCGCAGCGAGGACGGCAATGTAGTCACGCTGATCGGAGTCGGACGGCAGCAGCTCCACCGTCGAGTTGCGCAATGCCAGGCCCTGCACCGGGGAGGCGAGCAACCCCAGCAGGGCCAGGACGCCGACGAGGACCAGCCACGGGTGCGCCTGCACCCGCTGGGCGAGCCGGGAGAAGAAGCCCTCCTCCGGCGCGGCGTCCCCGAGCCGGGCGACGACGGACCGGAGTCCCGGCACCCGGGACAGCAGCGAGGGGCGCAGCATCCGCTCACCGACCAGTGTCATCAGCGCAGGGATCAGCGTCACGGCCGACAACACGGCCAGGATGACGACGGCGACGCCGGAGGCGGCGATGGACCGCAGCACGTCGGGGCGGAGCACGAGCAGTCCAGCTACTGCGAAGGCGACGGTCAACGCCGAGAAGACGACGGTCCGGCCGGCGGTGGTGACTGTCGTCACCACCGCTTCCTCGACGAGCGGGGAGGGACCGTGGCGGCGCCGTCGCCGGCGGGACCGTGCGGCGGAGGGACCGCCGGCTGGGTCTTCCTGCTGCTGCGCGCCGGCGAGCTTGTGGATCTCCTCGCGGTAGCGCGAGACGATCAACAGGCCGTAGTCGATCGAGAGGCCGAGGCCGAGCACCGTCACCACGTTGATGACGAACGAGTCGATGTCCATCACGTAAGTCAGGCCCAGCAGTGCCCCCAGGCCCGAGGTGATCGACGCCAGCGCACCGATGAGTGGCAGACCGGCAGCGAGGAACCCACCGAAGACGAGCACCATGAGCAGCAGCGCGACGGGCAGGGCCACCATCTCGCCGGTCACCAGGTCCGCCCGGACCTGGTCGATGATGACGTCCGCCATGATCGTGGGTGAGCTGACAATCCCGCTCGCCGTCGGCGCGACCGCTGCGAGCTCGCCGGGGACCTCATCGAGCCGGGCCACCACCGCGTCGTGGGCGGCCTCGCGCGTGTCGGCGGAGAGCTCGTCCTCGAGCATCACGACCAGCAGGAATCCGTCCCGGGCTGTGGAGACGAGCCCGGCCGCGGCGGGGTTGGCGAGCATGTCGGGGAGCAGGAACGGGTCGACGACCTGGTCGACACCCTCGACGGCGGCCAGGTCGGAGTGGGCGGGGGCGAGCGCGTCGGCGACCCCCTGGGCGCCCTCCGGAGTGGCCAGATCGAGTCCTTGGACCACGAGGGAGATCTGCTCCCCGGTCGTAGCCGCTTCCACGAGGATCTTCCCGCCCTGTTGGCTCTCCGACCCCGGCACGGAGGGCTCGCCCGTCCGGAGCCGGTCGAAGAGGCCATCGCCTCCCACACCGGTGAGCGCTGCCAGCACCGCGAGCAGCACGCCGGCGAGCCAGACCGTCACCACGATGCGGGGACGGCGTGTTGTCAGTCGTCCAAGGTACGCAAACACGGGGTCAGTCTGGCACTGGTCGACCGCAGCGCCGGGCAGTGCGCTGCGCACGGTGGCCTCCCGGGCACGCGACGACCGGCGTCACCGGCGTGCGCGACGGTCAGGCCGGTCGTGCTGGGACGGCCGGGTCTACGTGTGCAACCTCAGGCCGGTCGTGCTGGGACGGCCGTCTCGGCCGTGTGCGCAACGGTCGGGTCGGTGGTGCTGGGCCGGCCGCGTCTGCGTGTGCAACCTCAGGCCGGTCGTGCTGGGACGGCCGTCTCGGCCGTGTGCGCAACGGTCGGGTCGGTGGTGCTGGGCCGGTCACGTCGGCACCTCGACGTAGGCTCGCGACGTGGATCTCTTCGATGCAGCCGGTGCGGACAGCGCGGGCGTGCCGGCCGTGCGTGCGGGCGCACCGCTCGCGGTCCGGATGCGTCCCGCCAGTCTCGAGGAGGTCCTCGGCCAGGAGCACCTCCTCGAACCCGGTTCGCCGCTGCGCCGCCTGGTCGAGCCGCAGGACGCCGGGCAACGTCGCATCGCGCCGTCGTCGGTGGTGCTGTGGGGCCCGCCGGGGACGGGGAAGACCACCCTGGCGTACCTCGTCGCCCACGTCTCGGGCCGCCGGTTCACCGAGCTGTCTGCAGTGACTGCCGGGGTCAAGGACGTGCGCGCGGTGGTCGAGGCGGCGCGGCGCCGCCTCGTCACCTCAGGGGAGGAGACCGTCCTCTTCATCGACGAGGTACACCGGTTCTCGAAGTCGCAGCAGGATGCGCTGCTGCCCAGCGTGGAGAACCGCTGGGTGACGCTCGTCGCGGCCACGACCGAGAACCCGAGCTTCTCGGTGATCTCACCGTTGCTGTCGCGATCGCTGCTGCTCACGCTACGGCCACTGGAGGAGCAGCACGTGCGCGCCCTCGTCGCCCGTGCGCTGACCAACGAGCGCGGCTTCGCCGGGACGGTCACGCTCGACGACGGCGCCGCCGATCACCTCGTCCGTCTGGCCGGTGCGGACGCCCGCAAGGCGCTGACGATCCTGGAGGCCGCTGCCGGCGCCGCCGAGGCCACCACCGCCGCGATCGACACCGGCCCCGCCGAGGTCACCACGGCCACAGCGGCACCCGGCCCCGCCGAGGTCACCACCGCCGTCGAGGCCTCGAGGGCGGACGGGCACACCGCGACGCGTATCACCGTCGAGGCCGTCGAACGGGCGGTCGACGTCGCCGCGGTGCGGTACGACAAGGGCGGCGACCAGCACTACGACGTCACCAGCGCGTTCATCAAGTCCATGCGCGGCTCCGATGTCGACGCCGCGCTGCACTACCTCGCCCGCATGGTCGTGGCGGGGGAGGATCCCCGGTTCATCGCCCGGCGGATCGTCATCGCCGCGGCGGAGGACGTCGGGATGGCCGACCCGTCCGCACTGCAGACCGCCGTCGCCGCAGCCCAGGCGGTCGCGATGATCGGCATGCCGGAGGCACGCCTCATCCTTGCCGAGGCCGTGGTGCATGTGGCGACCGCCCCGAAGTCCAACGCCTCGTACAACGGCATCAACGCCGCCATCGCCGACGTCGAGGCGGGCCGGGCCGGCCCCGTCCCCCTCCACCTGCGCGACTCCCACTACGCCGGTGCGAAGAATCTCGGGCACGGCGTGGACTACCTGTACGCGCACGACCACCCGCACGGCATCGCGGCCCAGCAGTACCCACCCGACGAGCTCGTGGGCCGCCGCTACTACCAGCCGACGACGTATGGTCACGAGCGCGACATCACCGTGCGACTGGAGCGGATCCGCCAGATCCTCGACGGTCGGTGAGCCTGCGGACCACCACGCCATGGTGATCGGCGCGCAGCCGCGCCATGGCGCCCCGGTCAGGATGCCCGGGAAGGGGAGATGGTAGTCTCACCCGGTTGCCCGCCACGCCTCGCGTCGGCACGGTAACCACCTGGGGTCATGGCCACAACGGTCGATCCCACGCCGACGGGCGATTCCGCCCGCCCGGTGTGACGTCAACACGACAGGAAGAACACAACATGGCAGTGTCTCGTACCCGCCGCCAGGTGCGCCTCTCGCGCGCCCTCGGCATCGCGCTCACCCCGAAGGCCGTCAAGTACTTCGAGAAGCGCCCCTACGGCCCCGGTGAGCACGGTCGCGCCCGTCGCCGTACCGAGTCCGACTATGCCGTTCGGCTCAAGGAGAAGCAGCGCCTCCGCGCGCAGTACGGCATCCGCGAGGCTCAGCTCCAGCGGGTCTTCGAGGAGGCCCGCCGCGAGCAGTTCCTCACCGGCGAGTCGCTCGTCGAGCTGCTCGAGATGCGCCTGGACGCCCTCGTCCTGCGCTCCGGCTTCGCCCGCACCATCGCCCAGGCCCGTCAGGCCGTCGTGCACCGCCACATCCTCGTGGACGGCAAGCTCGTGGACCGCCCGTCCTTCCGCGTGAAGCCCGGCCAGGTCATCCAGGTCAAGCCGAAGAGCCAGGCCATGGTGCCGTTCCAGGTCGCCGCCGCCGGCGCACACCGCGACGTGCTGCCGAACCTGCCCGAGTACCTCGAGGTCGACATCACCAAGCTCCAGGCCGAGCTCAAGCGCCGCCCGCGCCGCGTGGAGGTCCCCGTGACCTGTGACGAGCAGCTCGTCGTGGAGTACTACTCCCGTTGATCCGGATCTGATCCGAACCGCTGCGCCCCGGGCAGCCGGCCTGTGCCGGTACCCGGGGTGTCGCTGTCTACGGGTAATCTCGTAGCAGGTCAGGGCGCCGCACGGATGGACGCCCGGATCGCGACTCATCCACTCGTCCCAAGGAGCACCACCATGTCGGTCGGAGACATCGCCGGACTGATCGCGGCGCTGGCCTTCGTCGCCCTCGTCGTCGTGCTGGCCGTGCCGCTGCTCAAGCTCGGCCAGGTGCTCGACGAGGCCCGAGGCACCGTCAAGCAGGTCACCGACCACACGCTGCCGGCGATCGACGAGGCCGTGGCCACCATCAAGGCGGCCAACGGTCAGCTCGAGAAGGTCGACACGATCACGACGTCCGCGAGCCAGGTCACCGAGGACGTCGCCGCGCTGACCACCCTCGTCTCCGCGAGCGTCGGCGGACCGCTCATCAAGCTCTCCGCCTTCTCCTATGCCGTGCGGTCGGTGTTCACCCGGAAGGGCCGCTGACATGCGCGCGCGCACGATCGTCGGCGTCGCCCTCCTGGGCATCGGGCTGGTCACGGTCGCCGGGGTGGCTCTCGCCGTCGGCCGCGTCCCGTCCCTGCTGGCGCGGCTGCGGAGCCTGCCGGAGGACTTCTCGGCGGCGTACCACCAGCGCGAGGCGGAGCTGCGCGCGGCGCTCCTGCCGGGCGAGGAGGACGTCGCCGCTGCCCGCGCCACGCGCAGCCGCGAGCGTGGCGGCCGCCCCGCCGCGCCCGGCGCCTTCGACGAGGACGACGACCTCTCGTACGGGGTCTGAGCGCGTCGGGTGCGGTGCCCGTGGTCCGGGCTGAGCCCGTCGGCAAGGCACCCGCCGGGCGTCCGCACCGCAGCACCCATGCCCGACAGCCCGCGTACCGCTCAGTCGCTCCCGCCGCACCGCCCAGATCCCACTGCCGCCCAGCTCGCCCGTCGAACCAGAACCGCCCGATGGCCTGAACCCCGAGGAACCATGCGTACCGCAGAGATTCGCACCCGTTGGCTGGACTACTTCGCCAAGCACGACCACAAGATCGTGCCGAGCGTCCCCCTCGTCTCGCCCGACCCGTCGATCCTCTTCACGATCGCCGGCATGGTGCCGTTCATCCCGTACATCGTCGGTACGCAGAAGGCGCCCTGGCCGCGGACGGCCTCTGTGCAGAAGTGCATCCGCACGAACGACATCGAAGAGGTCGGCAAGACCACCCGGCACGGCACGTTCTTCCAGATGGCCGGCAACTTCTCCTTCGGCGACTACTTCAAGGAGGGGGCGATCACGTACGCGTGGGAACTGCTCACCTCCTCACTTGAGGACGGCGGCTACGGCCTCGACCCCGAGAAACTGTGGATCACCTGCTGGTCGGAGGACGAGGAGGCGAAGGACGTCTGGCTGAACAAGATCGGTCTGCCGCCCGAGCGGCTGCAGTTCCAGACGCGCGAGGAGAACTTCTGGGACACCGGGCAGCCCGGCCCCGCCGGGCCGACGTCGGAGATCCACTACGACCGCGGGCCCGTGTACGGCCCCGACGGCGGCCCCCAGGTCGACACCGGTGGCGACCGCTTCGTCGAGATCTGGAATCTCGTCTTCGACCAGTACCTGCGCGGCCCGGGCCGCGGCAAGGACTACCCGCTCATCCGTGAGCTCGACGCCAAGGCGATCGACACCGGCCTGGGCGTGGAACGTCTGGCCTTCTTGCTCCAGGGCAAAGAGAACATGTACGAGACGGACGAGGTCTACCCCGTCATCGCGGCCGCGGAGCAGCTCTCCGGCCGCGCCTACGCTTTCGGCCAGAACTCCAAGAACGACGACGACGTCCGCATGCGGGTTGTCGCCGACCACGTCCGCTCCGCGATGATGCTCATCGCCGACGGTGTTCGCCCCGGTAACGACGGCCGCGGCTACGTGCTGCGCCGCCTCATCCGGCGCGCCGTCCGCGCGATGCGGCTCCTCGGCGTCGACGAGCCGTCCCTGCCGGTGCTGCTGCCGGCCGCCAAGGACGCGATGAAGGACTCCTACCCCGAACTGGAGCGCGACTTCGACCGCATCTCGCAGGTCGCGTACGGCGAGGAAGAGGCGTTCGGGCGCACCTTGACGGCCGGGACGACCATCCTGAACACGGCGGTCGCCCGTGCGAAGGGCACGACCGGGTCACTCAGCGGTCAGGACGCCTTCGCGCTGCACGACACCTACGGCTTCCCGATCGACCTCACGCTCGAGATGGCCGCCGAGCAGGGCGTCTCCGTGGACGAGGCCGGTTTCCGCACCCTCATGGACGAGCAGCGCCAGCGCGCCCGCGCCGACGCCCTCGCGAAGAAGACGGGCCACGTCGACACGTCGCTGTACCGCGAGATGCAGGCCAAGGTCGGCGGCGCGGTGGAGTTCATCGGCTACACCGACACCACCGCCGAGGCGCGCGTGCTCGGGCTCATCGTCGACGGCGTGCCCGTCACCGCGGCCACCGCCCCCGCCGATGTCGAGGTCGTCCTCGACCGCACGCCGTTCTACGCCGAAGCCGGCGGGCAGCTCGCCGACCAGGGCACCCTCTCCTTCGAGGGTGGGGCGATCATCGACGTCGCCGACGTCCAGGCCCCTATCAAGGGCCTGTCCGTGCACCGCGGCCGGCTGACCGAGGGCACGCTCACGCTCGACGAGCGCGGCATGGCGGCGATCGACATTGCGCGCCGCAAGGCGATCGCCCGCGCCCACACCGCCACGCACATGGTGCACAAGGCGCTGCACGAGTTCCTCGGCGACCAGGCCACCCAGGCCGGCTCCGAGAACGCCCCGTCCCGCCTGCGCTTCGACTTCCGCCACGGCTCGTCCGTGCCGACATCGGTGCTCGGCGACATCGAGGAGCGCGTCAACACCCAGCTCGCGGAGAACCTCGACGTCACCGACGAGATCATGGACATCGATGACGCCCGCGCGGCCGGCGCGATGGCCCTGTTCGGCGAGAAGTACGGCCGCAACGTCCGTGTCGTCTCCATCGGTGGCGACTGGTCGAAGGAGCTGTGCGGCGGCACCCACGTGGTGCAGACCGGCCAGCTCGGTCTGGTCACCGTGCTCGGTGAGGCCTCGATCGGTTCCGGGGTGCGGCGCGTCGACGCCCTCGTCGGCGCGGGTGCGTACGGCTACCAGGCCAAGGAGCACGCCCTTGTCGGCCAGGTCTCCCAGCTCGTGGGGAGCCGACCGGACGAGCTGCCCGAACGCATCGAGTCGATCATGACCAAGCTCAAGGCCGCCGAGAAGGAGCTCGCTGCGCTCCAGCAGGCCCGCCTGCTCGCTGGTGCCGGAGCCATCGCCGACGGCGCCGCGCAGGTGGGTGCCGCCCGCGTGGTCGCGCACGACGCCGGTGACGTGTCCGCCGCGGACGACCTGCGCACCCTGGCGCTCGACGTGCGGGCCCGGCTCGGCGACGCGGCCCCGGCGGTCGTCGTCGTCGGCGGGGTCGCCAAGGAGCGCCCGGTGGTGGTCGTCGCGACCAACACCGCCGCCCGAGCCGCCGGTGCCCGCGCCGGCGCCCTCGTCCGGACCGCCGCCCAGATCCTCGGCGGCGGCGGCGGCGGCAAGGACGACGTCGCGCAGGGCGGGGGTACCGACGTCGACCAGATGCCCCAGGCCCTGGAGCGTGTGCGTGCCGCGCTCGACGGACTGCTGGTCGAGTGACGGCCGTGCGCCGCGGGGTGCGGCTCGCCCTCGATGTCGGCTCGGTGCGCATCGGCGTCGCCCGGACGGATGCCGGCGGCATCCTCGCGCTGCCGGTGTGTACGGTGGCGCGCGCGAAGGACGGTACGGACCTCGCGGAGATCGTCGCGCTCGCGCACGAGCACGAGGCGGTGGAGGTCCTCGTCGGGCTGCCCCGCAGCCTCTCCGGCAAGGAGGGTGCATCGGCCAAAGCGGCACGCGCGTACGCTGTCCGGGTCGCATCCGCGCTGTTCCCCCTCCCGGTGCGACTCGTCGACGAACGACTGACCACGGTCAGCGCCCATCAGGCGCTGTACGCGTCCGGGCGGCCGGGACGGCGACACCGGGAGGTGGTCGACCAGGTGGCCGCGGTGATGATCGCAGAGCACGCCCTAGAGAGTGAACGGCACACCGGCGAACCCGCCGGGGAGCTCGTCGGGAACGCCGAGCCGCGTGCGGACAAGGAGACCAGCGAGTGAACGACCTCTTCGCCGTCGACGACGCGGGGGACCAGGTCCTCACGCCCGAGCGCCCGCGCGAGCGTCGCGGCCACCGCCGGGACCGCGCAATCCGCCGCCAGCGCCGCCGTCGCCGCACCACGGTGGTGATGACGATCGTCTTCGTGCTGATCGTCACCCTCGTCGCGCTCGCCTTCCCGGTGATCCGTGACGCCGTGTCCGGGTGGCGCGACGCCGGACCCGAGGACTACCCGGGCCCGGGCAGCGGCGCCGTCGAGGTCGTCATCCCGACGGGTGCCACCGGTGCCGACATGGGCGAGGTGCTGACCGAGCTCGACGTCGTGGCCTCGGTCCCCGCGTTCACCCAGGCGTTCAACGCCAACGTCAACGCGGCCCGGATCCAGCCCGGCACGTACTCGCTCCTCAAGCAGATGGCCGCGGACGACGCTGTGGCGGCCCTCCTCGACCCGGCCAACAAGGCCGAGGTCACCATCACCGTGCCGGAGGGCTTCCAGGCCAAGCAGGTCTACGAGCGAATCGCCTCGGTGGCGGGGATCCCGCTCGAGGACGTCCAGGCCGCGGCGCAGGACGCCGCTGCCATCGGGCTGCCCGCCGAATCGGGCGGGAACCCCGAGGGCTGGCTCGCCGCGGCGACGTACTCCTTCCAGCCGGGCGATGACGCCACCACGATGCTGCGCACGATGGTGGAACTCACCATGGCCCGCCTGGACGAGGCGGGAGTGCCGGTCGATCAGCGCCAGACCGTGCTGATCAAGGCCTCGATCATCGAGCGCGAGGTCAACCTGCCCGAGTACTACGGGCCCGTCGCGAGAGTCATCGAGAACCGCCTGGTCGACCAGCGTGAGGTGAACGGGCTGCTGCAGATGGACTCCACGGTTCAGTACGGGCTCGGCAGGGTCGGGGGCAGCCCCACCTCGGCGGAGCTCCAGGACGCGAGCAACCCCTACAACACCTACGTCCACCCCGGCCTGCCCCCCACCCCCATCGGGGCGCCGGGCGCCGGGGCTCTCGACGCGACGGCCGATCCGCCGCCGGGGACCTGGCTCTACTTCGTGACCGTGAACCTTGACACCGGCGAGACCAAGTTCGCCTCGACGCTCAGCGAGCACCAGGCCTATGTCGCCGAGCTGCGGGAGTGGCAGGCGGCGAACCCGGCGTGAGCAGTGGTGCGGTCGGGCAGGACGTGCATGCGCCGGGAGTCGCCCACCGGGCCGCGGTGCTCGGTCATCCCGTGGCGCACTCGCTCTCGCCGACGTTGCACCGGGCCGCCTACGGCCAGCTCGGGCTGGCCGACGCATGGGCGTACGGACTGCAGGACGTCACCGCGGGGGAGCTGCCGGCCATCGTGGCCCAGCTCGACGGCGGGTGGGCGGGAGTGTCGCTGACGATGCCGCTCAAGCAGGCCGTCCTCGACCTGCTCGACGTCGTCGACCCGCTGGCGGCGGCGGTCGGGGCGGTCAACACGCTCGTCGTACAGCCTGGTCGGGTGGGCGGTACGGGGCCGCTGGTGGGCTTCAACACCGATGTGCACGGCATCGTGCAGACGCTGCGTGAGGCGGCACCGGCGCGATGGCGGCCGCAGGGTGCGGTGATCCTGGGCGCGCGGGCGACGGCGTCCTCCGCCCTCGCCGCCCTGGGCGAGCTCGGCGTCACCGCACCGGTGCTCATCGGCCGGAACTTCGCCGGACCGGGCAGCGCGACGACGGCCGCCTCCCGGATGGGCCTGAACGCTCTCCCGATGCCGTGGGCCTCGCCCGAGGTCGTCGCACGCTTGTTGGCGGATGCGGACGTCGCGGTCTCGACCGTGCCTGCGGGGGTCGCCGACGACGTCGCGGCCGCCCTCGCGGCGTTGCTCGGTCTCGACCCGACCGTAGGGCCGGCGGCCGGCCTGCTCGCGACCCCGACCACTGGCGGCCCGCTCACAACCCCGACCACTGGCGGCCCGCTCACAACCCCGACCACTGGCGGCCCCCTCGCCGGACGGGTGCTGCTCGACGTCGTCTACGACCCCTGGCCGAGCCCGCTCGTGCGGATCTGGTCCGCGGCCGGCGGCCTCGTCGCTCCCGGCTGGGGGATGCTGCTTCACCAGGCCGATGCTCAGGTGCGGCTCATGACGGGCCACAGCCCCGACGTCGAGGTGATGCGGTCGGCGCTCACGGCCGAGATCGACCGGCGCCGGCGGGGTGGTGCGGTGGGGGAGTCGCCAGTGATCTTCCCTCCGCCGGTCCGATGACCGCCGACCGTAGCCGCGAGGCTGCGGAGGCGGACGGCCCCGAGCTGACGACCCCTGACGACCCGAGGGCGGATACGTCTGCACCCGAACCCGGGACGGCGACCGACCGGGGTGCGACCACCCGGCCTGGGGGGACCGTGGCGAGGCCCGACGACGTCCCGACCCGAACGCTGGTGCGTCAGCAGCTGACGTCGGTGCGCACCTGGGTCGTCGCCGTCCTGGTGGCCGCCGCGGCCGGGGGGCTGCTTGCCGAGGGACCGGTCCCAGTACTGCTTGCGGGCGTTGCGCTGGCCGTCGTCGCGACCTTCCTCGCGGCCGTCGACCTCCGCGCCCACCGCCTCCCGGATGTTCTCCTCGCCGGCGGGACCGCCGCAGTGACGGTGCTGCTCCTGGTCGCGGCGATCGACGGCGGTGCCTGGGGTGCGCTCGGTCGCGCCGCGGCGACGGCCGTCGTGAGCCTTGCGGTCTATCTCGTTCTCGCTCTGCTGCGCGCCGGTGGGCTCGGCCTGGGCGACGTGAAGCTCGCCGGGCTCCTCGGGCTCTGGCTCGGCTGGTTCGGCTGGCAGCACGCGGTGGCCGGCGCACTCGGTGGCTTCATCCTGGGCGGGGTGTGGGCCATCGGGCTACTGATCGCCCGCCGTGCGAGCCGCACCACCTCGATCGCCTTCGGTCCCTGGATGATCCTGGGTGCCGCGGTAGCCACCGTGCTGGCCGTGACCGACGTGCGGTACTGACCTCGCCCGCCGCGCGAGCCGCACCACCTCGATCGCCTTCGGTCCGTGGATGATCCTGGGTGCTGCGGTAGCCACCGTGCTGGCCGTGACCGACGTGCGGTACTGACCTCGCCCGCCGGGTACGGGGTGGAGCCCATCCATCGGGGTGCGGGGTGGACCTCGCCCGCTGGGGTGCGCTGGCGGTCGCGCGCCACCGCCAGGATCTCGTGACGGCAACGAGCCCCGTCGGTTTGGACGGCCCCGCAGGCGTGTCGGTGGCCCGTGCAAAGATGTCGACATGCTCAGATGGTTGACTGCAGGCGAGTCCCACGGCGAGGCCCTCGTCGGCATCCTCGAGGGCGCTCCCGCAGGGGTCGAGGTGACGACCGCCGACATCGGCGCCGCGCTGGCCCGCCGACGTCTGGGCCACGGCCGCGGCTCGCGGATGAAGTTCGAGCAGGACGAGGTGCGCCTCCTCGGCGGCGTCCGCCACGGGCGCACCATGGGTGGCCCGGTCGCCATCGAGATCGCCAACAGCGAGTGGCCCAAGTGGGAGACCGTGATGTCGCCCGACCCGGTCCCGCGTGAGGCGCTGCTGGTGGACGCCGGCACCGGCGACGCGCGGGAGATCGCCCGCAACCGCCCGCTCACCCGGCCCCGCCCGGGCCACGCCGACCTGGTCGGCATGCAGAAGTACCACCTCGACGACGCCCGGCCGATCCTCGAGCGGGCCAGTGCCCGCGAGACCGCCACCCGGGTCGCGCTCGGCACCGTTGCCGCGGCGCTCCTGGAGCAGGTGGCCGGCGTCCGTCTCGTCTCGCATGTCGTGGCGATCGGCCCCGTCGCCGTCCCCGAGGGTGCCGCCCTGCCCACGCCCGACGACGTCGCCGCGCTCGACGCCGATCCGGTCCGCTGCTTCGACGCCGCGTCCTCCGCGGCGATGGTCGCCGAGATCGATGAGTGCCAGCGCGACGGCGACACCGTGGGCGGCGTCGTCGAGGTGCTCGCCTACGGCCTTCCGCCGGGCCTCGGCTCGCACGTTTCCGGCGACCGACGACTCGACGCCCGCCTCGCCGGGGCGGTGATGGGCATCCAGGCCGTCAAGGGCGTGGAGATCGGGGAC
>NZ_JBTSDU010000009.1:0-48830 GCF_054605595.1 Georgenia sp.
AGTACCAGGCATCGAACTCCTTCGTTCGGTACTTCCTTTAGTCGCAAAGTAACAGCGATTGAGCGCCACAGTCAAGCTCCCCTCGGTACTCGTGCGCGGGAACTATCCCGATGGACGGTGTAGGTGGCTCGAGACACCGACTGACTAGCTGGCAGGGAGGAGTCACTGGTGACCGAAACACTGACGGGCGTATGCCCACGGACACTGAGGTCCTGCTCGACGGGTCGTCCGTGCGGACATTGGCTGCTGCGGGGAGAGCTACGACGGCGGCGAGCGCAGGGAGCAGCCAGGTCCAGCCGGTTATGGGCACGGGGGCGTTCGCGTAGGCCGAGAACGCCCAACTGAGTGCCAGGCCGAGTAGCGTTCCCGCCGCAGTCGAGGGAACGGTGACGCGGGTGCCGCGCGCGAGGAGGACCGCGATGAGCTCGCCCCGCGCCATGCCTGTTGAGGTCCGACTCGAGGCCAGGGGCAGGGCCCGGGTCTTGCCGAGGACGGTGGCGGTCGTCCTCGACCGTGCTCACCGCGGTGCCGCCGCGACCACCTACCTCGTCACCGAATCCATCGCGGTCATGCTCACCGGACGCGGCCGCCAACACCTTCCACGCGCTACACGCACCGAACACATAGGCAACCGCTGCATCGTTTCCTGGAATCCGTCCTGGCACCCTCAGTCAGCTGCCGATGACCACGCCCGGGCGGTATCCGCCCGGCCCGTCCCCTTGACCTTGCCCTGTAGGTCAAGGTGCAGGGTAGGGCTGGACACATGCCACAGGCGGTTCCACGGCTCCGTGGAACCGCTCGTCAGATTGAGGAAGGTCCCATGACTGAAGCAGCAGCGTTCGATTATGATCTGGCCGTCATCGGATCCGGCGGCGGGGCGTTCTCCGCGGCGATCCGGGCGACCAACCTGGGCAAGCGGGTGCTCATGGTGGAACGTTCCACCGTCGGCGGGACGTGCGTGAACACCGGCTGCGTTCCTTCCAAGGCGCTGTTGGCGGCGGCCGAGGCCAGGCATGTTGCCCTGGACGCTTCCGGCCGCTTCCCCGGCATCAGCACCTCGGCCGCTCCGGTGGACATGGGGGCGCTCATCGGCGGGAAGCGTTCCCTGGTGGAGACGATGCGCTCGGAGAAGTACGTGGACCTGATCGCGGATTACGGATGGGATCTGCGCCAGGGCAATGCCGTTTTCGCCGGCACATCGGAAGAACCGGTCCTCGAGGTCACGGCAGCGGACGGCGCCCGCGAAGTCGTCACGGCCGCGCACTACCTGGTGGCCACCGGGTCCGCCCCGTGGGCGCCCCCCATCGACGGCCTCTCGGACACGGAGTATCTGACCTCGACCACGGCCATGGAACTGGAAGCGGTGCCGGAATCCCTGCTGGTGTTCGGCGGCGGTTACGTGGCACTTGAACAGGCTCTGCTCTTCGCCCGGCTCGGCTCGAAGGTGACCATGCTGGTCCGCTCCCGCCTGGCTTCGGCCGAGGAACCGGAGGCTTCCCGCACCCTGATGGGGGTGTTCGCCGACGAGGGCATCCGCGTCGTCCGCCGTGCCACCGTGTCCACCGTGCGGACCGATCCGGCCACCGGCGGGATCGTCGCGACCGCCGCGGTCTCGGGCGGGCAGGAGGAATTCCGGGCCGCAAGACTGCTTGTCGCCATGGGCCGGCGCCCCGTCACCGACGGGCTGAACCTGGACACCGTCGGCGTCAAGACCGGGGACCGGGACGAGATCCTCGTCCAGAAGACCCTGGCCAGCACCAATGACCGGATCTGGGCCGCCGGGGACGTGACCGGACACAGCGAATTCGTCTACGTCGCAGCCTCCCACGGCACCCTGATGGTGGAGAACGCCTTCAACGGCGCCGGCCGCGAGGTCGACTACCGCCACCTGCCCAGGGTGACCTTCACCAGCCCCGCCCTGGCTGCGGTCGGCATGACCGACCGGCAGGCCAACAAGGCCGGTATCCGGTGCGAATGCCGCGTCCTGCCCCTGGAGTACGTCCCCCGCGCCCTGGTGAACCGCGACACGCGCGGCTTCATCAAGATCGTCGCCGCCGCCGACACCCGGCGGATCGTGGGAATCACCGCCGTCGCCAAGGACGCCGGTGACCTGGCCGCGGCCGGGGTCTACATCCTGGAGGCCGGGATGACCGTGGAGCAGGTCGCGAACATGTGGAGCCCCTACCTGACCATGGCCGAGGGGATCAAGATCGCCGCCCAGTCCTACACCACGGACATCTCCAAGCTCTCCTGCTGCGCCTCCTGACGCGACGATTCACCCAGCCATTGGCCGGTGAGTAGGTACGAGGTCGACGTCATAGCCCGTCTGTCGGCGCCGGCGCTGGTCCGCGTGCGGCCTGCCGGGGTTCGGTAGGCTCCCGGGTCGGTGTCGGGCCGGCATTGGGTCGGGCGGTGAGCAAGAAGTGGCTGGCGGCGGCACGCAGTCGGGTTCCGCGCCGCCACACGGCGTCCAGCGACCTGCTCAGGTCGACGTCGCGGAGTGGGACCTCGACGAGCCGGCCGTCGCGCAGCTCGCCGGCGACGGCGAGCTCGCTGATCACCGCCGGGTAGCTGCCCGAACTGACCAGGACCTTGACGGCGGCGTTGGAGTCGAGCTCGACGGCGGGCGCCGCCATGGCCTGCCCGACCGCCACCTGCAGGGTGTCGCGGGTACCAGAGCCGTCCTCCCGGGTGGCCAGCGACATCACGGCCAGTTCGTCGCGGGAGACCGGTTCGTGGCGACGTGCCAGCCGATGGTCGGGTGAGACGACGAGCACGAGGCGGTCGGTGGCGACCTGACGGCTGAGCAGGTCGGTCGGGATGGTCGGCGTCTCGACGAAGCCGAGCTCGATCTCGCGGGACCGCAGTGCCGCGATCACGCCTTGCGAGTTGGCCACCCGGAGCTGGACGGAGGGCTCGCCGCCCCGTCGACGGAACTCTCCGAGCCAGGATGGGGCCAGGTACTCGGCGATCGTCTGACTTGCGCCGATGCTCAGCCGCTCGGCGGCCCGGGCCGACAAAGCCTGGCTGCCGGTCACCAAGGAGTCCGTGGCGTCGACGACGGCGCGGCACCATCCGGTGACCAGGCGGCCGTGGTCGGTGAGCGTCGCGCCGCGGGTGCGCCGGTCGAGGAGCTCCAGCCCCAGCTGGCGCTCAAGGCCCTGGATGCGCTTGCTTGCCGACGGCTGACTGATCTGCTCGGCGCGGGCCGCGGCCGAGATGCTGCCGAGGTCCGCCACCAGGGTGAGCACCCGCAGCGCGTCAAGGTCCAGGCTCGGCCGGTGGGCGACCATCTGCGATCCTTTCCATCGAGGGGACAGCATCACGTCTGCCTTCAGACCCATGAGACACCCGCATGGGTATAGGCATACGTTATGACCTTATCGCGCTTCGGGGGCTACCGGTCCGGGGCATCCAGGACGAGTGTTCTCCTCGTGAGCAACCACCAAGAGGCCCAGGAATCGGCGTCGACCATCCAGGCGGCGCGCAAGGTCGCCGGGAACCCGTCCGTCCACGATCGATGGGCGCGCCTGACCGTGCCGGCGCCCGGCCTTTCGCTCGCAGTCGCGATCGCCGTGGTCGCGACCGTCGTGGGCCGGCAGTTCCCGCTCGTCGGTGGTCCGGTCACCGGCATCGTCATCGGGGTCGTGCTCGCCACGCTGATCGCCCCCGGTGCCCGGCTCCGCCCAGGGATCGCCATCGCCAGCAAGACCGTCCTGCAGGCGTCGGTCGTCGTGCTCGGGTCCCAACTGTCCTTGATGCAGATCGTGCGAGTGGGCGTCGGGTCGCTGCCCGTGATGCTCGGCACGCTCACAGCCGTCCTGGTGTCCGCCTACTGGATCGGACGGTGGCTGGGCGTCACCGGCAACCTCCGCACGCTGATCGGGGTCGGAACCGGGATCTGCGGGGGCTCAGCCATCGCCGCCGTCACACCGGTGATCGGCGCCGTCGGGGCGGAAGTCACCTACGCGATCTCGACGATCTTCCTGTTCAACATCTCGGCAGTCCTCGTTTTCCCCGCCATCGGCCATGTCCTCGGCATGAGCCAGCACGCGTTCGGGCTGTTCGCGGGGACAGCCGTCAACGACATGTCATCGGTCGTGGCCACCGCCACCACCTACGGCCAGGCGGCCACCAACTACGCCGTCGTCGTCAAGCTCACCAGGACCCTGCTGATCATCCCGATCAGTTTCGGGCTCGCCGCGCTGACGGCCCGCCACGAACGCCGCAGCGCGGCGCGGGTCCCTGGACAAGACGATGTCGAGGCCGTCCGCCGTCCGCGCGTGCGGGCCTGGCGACTGGTCCCCCGGTTCCTGATCGGGTTCCTGATCGTGGCCGCCGCGAACTCCCTGGGCCTGATACCCAGCGCGCTGCACCCCGCACTGAGCCAGGTGTCGGTGTTCCTGATCACGGTTGCCCTCTCAGCCGTCGGGCTCTCCACCGATCTTGCCGGGCTGCGGCGAGCCGGCCACCGCCCATTGGTCCTCGGCGCGTCGCTGTGGGTCGTGGTCTCCCTCACCAGCCTCGGCCTCCAACGCCTGACCGGGACGTTCTGAGGCGTGGGCCCGTGAGTTCGTGCGACGACCGACGCGCAGAGCCGGCTTCCGCTCATGACAGTCCTCGCTGTATCGTCAGTGCGTGCTGACTATTGCTTCTCGGTTGGACGTGATGAACCGACTGGGCCGGGCGATGGCGGACCCGACGCGTTCGCGGATTCTGCTGACGCTGCTGGAGGGCCCGAGCTATCCGACGGTGTTGTCCCGGGAGTTGGGGTTGACGCGCTCGAACGTGTCGAACCACCTGACGTGCTTGCGGGGCTGCGGGATCGTGGTGGCTGAGCCCGAGGGCCGGCAGACGCGGTATCAGATCACTGACCCGCATCTGTCCGTGGCGCTGAACGCGCTGGTCGAGGTCACGCTCGCGGTCGACGAGAACGCGCCGTGCGTCGACCCTGCCTGCTCGGTCGCCGGCTGCTGTGAGACGGGAGCGGAGGCATGAGCGCGGTCACCGGATCGCAGGTGGACGAGGTCGACATCGACGATGGCGATCACGATGGGCCGTGGTGGCGGGACCGTGAGGTGCTTGTGCCGGTGTTCTCCGGCATCGCGTTCCTCGCGGGTCTGATCTGGGCGTGGTCCGGCGCGGAGATTCCCGCGCTGGTGCTGTTCTGGGTCGGTCTGCTGCTCGGCGCGACGACGTTCACGCCCGGCGCGATCCGGAAGCTGTTCGAGGGCAGGCTCGGCATCAGCCTGCTGATGACGATCAGCGCGGTCGGCTCGGTGATCCTCGGCTACGTCGAGGAAGCGGCTGCGCTGGCGTTCCTGTACTCCATCGCCGAGGCGTTGGAGGACAAGGCGATGGACCGCGCCCGTGGGGGGCTGCGGGCGTTGCTGAAGCTGGTGCCGGAGACAGCGACCGTGCTCACCGACGGTGCTTCGACGCAGATCGCGGCGCAACACCTGGAGGCGGGCCAGGTGATGCTGGTGCGTCCTGGTGAGCGGATCGCGACCGATGGGGTCGTGCGCTCCGGGCGCAGCAGCCTGGATACGTCCGCGATCACCGGCGAGTCGATCCCGGTCGAGGTCGAACCCGGCGATGCCGTCTCCGCCGGCGCGATCAACACCGCCGGCGTCTTGGAGGTCGAGGCGACCACGGCGGGGACCGACAACTCGCTGACCACGATCGTGGAGCTGGTCGAGCAGGCCCAGGCCGAGAAGGGTGACCGGGCCAGGCTGGCGGATCGGATCGCGCGCCCGCTCGTACCTGGCGTGGTGATCCTCGCTGTCCTGGTCGCACTGATCGGATCGCTGTTCGGGGACCCGGAGCTGTGGATCACGCGCGCCCTGGTGGTGTTGGTGGCCGCCTCGCCGTGTGCGCTGGCGATCTCGGTGCCGATCACGGTCGTCGCCGCGATCGGCGCTGCCAGCAAGTTCGGCGTGATCATCAAGTCCGGCGCGATCTTCGAACGCTTCGGCGGGGTCCGCCACGTCGCCGTCGACAAGACCGGCACCCTGACGCGCAACGAGCCCACCGTCACCGAGGTAGTGACCGCGGATGGCATCGCTGAGGCCGACGTGCGCGGGTGGGCGGCCGCGCTGGAGCGGTACAGCACGCACCCTCTTGCCGCGGCGATCATCGCCGCCGCCCCCGATGCTCCCGCGGCGGCGCAGGTGACCGAGCTGGCTGGGCACGGCATCCAGGGCGTCATCGAGGGCGCCAAGGTCACGGTCGGCAGTCCGCGCTGGATTGATCCTGGCGACCTGACCGCCCAGGTCGCGGACTTGGAGGGCCAGGGCATGACGGTGGTGATCGTGCACCGTGACGGCACGCCGGTCGGCGCGATCGGGGTGCGCGACGAACTGCGGCCCGAGGTACCCGAGGTTGTGCGCACCCTGCGTGGTCAGGGCATCGGGGTGGTCATGCTCACCGGTGACAACGCCCGCACGGCCCACGCACTCGCCGACCAGGCCGGGATCACTGATGTGCGGGCCGAGCTTCGCCCCGAGGGCAAGGCCGCCGCGATCGCCGAGTTCACCCACTCGGCTCCCATCGCGATGATCGGGGACGGCATCAACGACGCTCCCGCGTTGGCAGCCGCGGACATCGGCATCGCGATGGGTGCGACCGGCTCGGATGTGGCGATCGAGTCCGCCGACGTCGCCTTCACCGGCCACGATCTGCGTCTGATCCCACGCGCGTTCGACCACGCCCGCCGCGGACGACGCATCATCAACCAGAACATCATCCTGTCCCTGCTGATCATCGTCGTGTTGCTACCGCTGGCCCTCGTCGGCGTCCTCGGGCTGGCCGCGGTTGTCCTCGTCCATGAGATCGCCGAGGTCATCGTCATCCTCAACGGCCTCCGTGCCGCACGCACCCGCACCACGGCCACCATGTCGGAGTCTGCACGACCCGCGGACCCGGTAGCCTCCGGCGTACCCGTCGCAGGATCGAGGGTGCGGGCGTAGCGCGTGGCGGACTCGGGGCGACATCACGGCTTTCGTCCACGGAGGTTCTTCTCTCGTCGTCATGGAGGTCGGGCGGCGGCGCCGACGTGTCCCGCGCACCCTCTTGACGCACTTTGTATCGGCATGTAACTTTCTCGTCATCGAACCGATTCGATGGCGAGAGGTGGTCAGGTGGTGAACATCGGCGATGTCGCCCGTCACCTTGGCGTCTCCCGGTCGACGGTCTCGTATGCACTGAGCGGCAAGCGTCCGGTCTCCGCCGAGACGCGCGAGCGCGTCGAGCAGGCAGTCCGCGAGCTGGACTTCTGGCCCTCGGCCACCGGCCGCGCGCTGGCTACGTCCCGTTCCGAGACCCTCGCCCTGTTCGCCCCCATGGGGGCGAACGCCAGCCCCGCCGTCGCGCTGCAGTTCGTCGACGGCATCGCCCGCGCCTCCCGTGCGGCCGGTTACGACATACTCCTTGTCACCGGCGAGGAGGCGTTCCGTGGCGTGGAACGCCTGACCCGCAGCAAGCAGGTCGACGGGTTCCTGCTTCTCGACGTCGAGGAGCAGGACCCGCGCGTCGCCGCCCTGCGGCGTTCCGGCCTGCCCGGCGTGCTCATCGGGCTCCCCACTGACGGTGCCGACCTGCATCGAGTCGACCTCGACTGGACGGCCGCCGGCGCCATGCTCGTTGACCAGCTCGCCGTGACGGGGCACACGCATGTGTGCGTCCTCGGCGCCCCGAGCATCGCGCACGAGATGCGCATGACTTACGCCGAGCGTTTCCAGCATGGGATCCGGGAGGCCGCCGAGCGCGCCGGCGTACATGTCCTGGAGCTGCCCGCCGGCAGCGCCGAGGCGACCTTCCGCGGAGTGAGCGCCGTTCTCGCCGACCACCCCGAGACAACTGCCTTCATCGTGCAGCACGAGCCGGCTGTGGCCCCGCTCGTGGCGGCGGTCACGGCGGCCGGCCGGTCCGTCCCGGGCGACCTCTCAGTCACCGGGGTCACGGTCGACGCGCTCGATCCCGGCCTCGTCACCGCTATCTCCGGCGTCGAGAACCCCTCGCGCCTGGTCACCAGGACGGCGGTCGACCTGCTGGTCGAGACCCTCGGCGGCGCCCGCCGCGAACCGGTGACCACGCTGCTCCCGCCGACCTACGTCCACCGCGGGACCGCGGGCCAGGCGCCCGCCTGACCATTTTCAACCCGTCAGGGTCAGGTGGCTCGAAGCCTGATCATCGAACCGATTCGACACTGGAGCGAGAAGCGTGAAGTTCACTGAGGGTTACTGGGTGAAGAAGCCCGGTTTCGTCGTCGAGCACCCCCGGCAGGTGCAGGAGATCGTCGCCACGGAACGCGGCGTCGTGGCGTTCTCCCCCACCCGTGAGGTCCGCAAGCGCGGCGACGAGCTCGACTCCCCCATGCTCACGACGACCGTCGAGGCGGTCGCTCCCGGCGTCGTCCGGGTCCGACAGGCGCACTTCCGGGGCGCCGTCGACCGCGGCCCGCATTTCGCCCTCACCGGCTCCGACGTCACCCCCGAGATCCGCGTCGAGGGCCGTAGCGCCACCGTGCGGGCAGGCGATCTCGAGCTTCGCCTCACCGGCGACGACGGATACCGCCTCGAGTTCCTCGGCGGCGGCCGTCCGCTCACCGCGTCCATCCCGCGCAGCACCGGCATCGTCACCGCCCCCGACGGTGAGCGGTACGTCCACGAGCAGCTCACCCTCGCCGTCGGCGACGTCGTCTACGGGCTGGGCGAGCGGTTTGGGCCCACGGTGCGAAACGGGCAGACCGTGGATGTCTGGAACGACGACGGCGGCACCGCCACCGAGCATGCGTACAAGAACGTGCCGTTCTACCTGACCAACGCCGGTTACGGCGTGCTGGTCAACCACACCGAGCACGTCTCGTTCGAGGTCGGCTCCGAGATCAACACCCGAGTGCAGTTCTCCGTCCCCGGGCAGGCGCTGGAGTACCTGGTCATCTACGGCCCCACACCGAAGGACATCCTGCGTAGGTACACCGCCCTGACCGGCCGCGCCCCCCAGGTGCCGGCGTGGTCCTACGGGCTGTGGCTCTCGACGTCGTTCACGACGGACTACGGCGAGGACACCGTCAACTCCTTCGTCGACCGCATGGAAGCGCTCGAGCTGCCCTTCAGCGTCCTGCACTTCGACTGCTACTGGATGCGCCCCTCCCACTGGTGCGACTTCACCTGGGACCCGGAGAAGTTCCCGGACCCGGCAGGCATGCTCGCCCGGTACCACGAGCGCGGCCTGAAGGTCTGCGTCTGGATCAACCCCTACATCGCCCAGCGCTCCCACCTCTTCGACGAGGGCATGGCCGAGGGCTACCTCCTGCGAGCTACGGACGGCTCGGTTCGCCAGTGGGACCACTGGCAGTCCGGGATGGCCTGGGTCGACTTCACCAACCCCGACGCCGTCGCCTGGTGGAAGGGCGAGCTCAAGAAGCTCCTCGCCCAGGGCGTCGACGCGTTCAAGACGGACTTCGGCGAACGCGTGCCCACCGACGTCGAGTGGTTCGACGGCTCTGACCCGCAGCAGATGCACAACTACTACTCCTACCTGTACAACCGCGCCGCCTACGAGGCGATCGCCGAGGTGCGCGGCGAGGAGGAGGCGATCGTCTTCGCCCGCTCCGCCACCGCCGGTGGGCAGTCCTTCCCGGTGCACTGGGGTGGCGACTCCGAACCCACGTTCGTCTCGATGGCGGAGACGCTGCGCGGCGGGCTGTCCCTCGGGTTGTCGGGTTTCGGCTACTGGAGCCACGACATGGGCGGTTTCGAGGGCACACCGAACAACGACGTGTTCCTCCGGTGGTTCCCGTTCGGGATGCTCTCCTCGCACAGCCGCCTGCACGGCTCCCACTCCTACCGGGTGCCGTGGGACTACGGCGAAACCGCCGTCGAGGTGGCCCGGCGGTTCATCGCGCTGAAGAACCGGCTGATGCCGTACCTCGGCACTCACGCCCGCGCGGTGACCGAGGCCGGTCTGCCGCTACTGCGGCACATGGTGCTGGAGTACCCCGAGGACCGCGGCAGCGTCCACGTCGACACCCAGTACCTGCTCGGGCCTGACCTGCTCGTCGTCCCGGTCTTCACCGAGTCCGGCGACGTCGACGTCTACCTGCCGACGAACGGCTGGACCGATGTCCTGTCCGGCGAGCACGTCGAGGGCGCGGGATGGCACCACCAGGTCCACGACCTGACCACCCTGCCGGTCCTCGTCCCGGACGGCGCCGTGCTGCCGGTCGGAGCGGACGCCACCCGTCCCGACTACGACTGGCTCGACGATCTCGCCCTCTACCTCTACCGGCCGGCCGAGGGCGTCACAAGCGTCCCGGTCACCGCGCCGGATGGCCGCACCGCCACCTTCGTGGTCACCCGCACCGGAACCTCGGTCGAGGTTGCCGCGGACGGCACCGACAGGCCGTGGCGCGTCGTCCTGGTCGGCGACGCACCGGGCGCGGTGCGCACCGGCACCGCCGGCGGTCCCAGCCCCTACCCCGAGCTGGCCGCCGGCACCACCCTCCTCCCGACCGACCACGTGGTCGAGTTCACCCTCTGAGTCCCCAGCAAGAACCTCACGAAGGAGTTAGGCATGAACATCCGGTCCCCCAAAACGGTGCTGGCCGCGGTCACCGCGGCGCTGCTCACCCTCAGCCTGGCCGCGTGTGGCGCCGCCGACAACGGCGGCGCCACCCCCCCCGACTCTGCCGCCGGCGGCGACGTCACCATCGAAGTTTGGGACTACCTCGGTCAGGGCGTCAGCAACACGGCCATGGAGAGCGCTGTCGCGGCGTTCGAGGAGGCCAACCCGGGCATCAACGTCAACCGGACCTCGTTCGCGTTCGCCGACCTGTCGAAGTCGATCGTCCAGGGCGGCGTCGGCGGCCAGGTGCCGGACGTGGCGGTGGTCGACGTCGTCGACACCCAGAACTTCGCGGCCCTCGGGCTGCTCCAGGACGTCACCGACTCCCTCGGGGGCAGCGCGGACGAGTTCTTCGACGGGCCGTGGCAGAGCACCCAGCTCGACGGCAAGACCTGGGCCCGTCCGCTGAACTCCAACAACCTCGCCCTCTACTACAACAAGGCGATGTTCACGGAGGCGGGTGTCGAGGCCCCGACGACGTGGGACGAGCTGCGCACGGTCGCCCAGGCGACCACCAACGACCAGCACACCGGCATCGTCATGAGCGCCGTCAAGAACGAGCAGGGCACCTTCCAGTACTTGCCGTTCTTGTGGCAGACGGGCGGCGACCTCGACTCCTTCGCCACCGACGGCGCTGAGTCGCTCGGGTACCTCAAGTCCCTCGTCGACGACGGCTCCATGTCCTCTGCGGTCGCGAACTACTCGCAGGAAGACGCGCGCACGCAGTTCGTCACCGGTAAGGCCGCAATGATGATCAACGGCCCGTGGGAACTGCAGAACCTCGCCGACGCCGGCGTCGACTTCGGCGTGGCGGCGCTGCCCGCAGGCGCCGAGGCCGCAACCGGTCTCGGCGGAGAGAACGTCGTCACCTTCGCCCAGGCGCAGCAGCCCGAGGCGGCGCAGAAGTTCCTCGAGTTCCTCACCGGGGCCGACGGCGCCAAGATCTACTGCGACGAGTCCGGCCAGCTCTCCAGCCGCGTCGACCTGCAGGGCAAGCTGGCACTCTCGGACGACGCCAACATGCAGGTGTTCGAGAAGCAGCTCGACGTCGCCCACGCCCGCGCGTACGGCGGCGAGTACCCAGAGCTCTCCGCAGCGGTCCAGGAGGCCCTGCAGCAGGTGATCACGGGCGCGCGGACCCCGGACGCCGCGGCCGAGGCCGCCGCCCAGAAGATCGACGAGCTCCTCGGCTGACATGAGCAACCGCCTCGCCACACGACAGGCCGGGCGCGCCACCCGGCGCCGGGTGTCACCGCGTGAAGCGGCCACCCGGCGCCTGGGGCTGGTCCTTGCTGCCCCGGCGCTGGTCTACATCGGCGTCTTCCTGGCCTTCCCGCTGGTCTACAACCTGTACCTGAGCCTGACCAACGCGAGCGGCGCCAACCTCATCGCGGGCAACCTCTCGTTCAACAACTTCGCCAACTACACCTCCGTGCTGGCGGACGCGAACTTCTGGCACTCGGCGCTGCTGAGCGGGATCTTCACGGTCGCGTGCCTCGTCCTGCAATACATCCTCGGGTTCGCGATGGCTCTCTTCTTCCGCAAACCGTTCCCCGGCAACGGGCCCATCCGGGCACTCCTCCTGGTCGGCTGGATCCTGCCGCCGGTAGTCACCGGCACGATCTTCCGGTGGTTGTTCGACAGCGACTACGGGATCATCAACTACGTCCTGCAGGGCCTCGGCCTGATCGCCGAGCCGGTGCAGTGGCTCACGCAGGGCGCCACCGCAATGGTCGCCGTCATCGTGGCCAACCTGTGGATCGGCATCCCGTTCAACATGCTCCTGCTGCTCTCCGGGCTGCACCTCATCGACAACTCGCTGTACGAGGCGGCGTCGGTCGACGGTGCCTCCCCGTGGCGGCAGTTCCGCAGCATCACGTTCCCGCTCATGAAGCCGGTGTCGATCTCCGTGCTACTGCTCGGAGTCATCAACACCTACAAGGTGTTTGACCTCATCTACACGATGACCCGGGGCGGCCCGGTCAACTCGACGACCACCCTGCCTGTCTTCACGTACCTCGAGACCTTCAGCTTCTTCGAGTTCGGCACCGGTGCGGCGGCGTCCGCGCTGACGCTGCTGCTGCCCCTGGCCCTGTCGTACTTCTACGTCAAGAGCCTCAACGAGGAGGAGAAGTGAGCACCTCAACCGCCCTGGATGCCCAAATCGTCGACGGGCGTCGCGGCATGAGCCGCCGCCAGATGGCACGCCGAGCCAAGCCCGTGGTGGCCTGGATCATCGCGGCCGTGTACCTGTTCCCCGTGTACTGGATGATCAACACCTCGCTCAAGACGAGCACAGACATGTTCGCCAGCCCGCCGCAGATGGTCCCGGCCGAGCTCTACACCGGCTCCTACCAGGCGGTGTTCTCCGACCGGTACGGCATCCCGCAGGCGTTCCTCAACAGCGTCATCATCGCCGGGTCGGTCCTCGTCCTCACGCTGCTGATCGCCGTGCCGGCGTCCTACGCCGTCGCCCGGCTCCGCGGCCGGGTGACGACGTCGATGATGATCATGCTGACGGTCGTCCAGCTGCTCCCGGCGATCGCGATCTCGGTGCCGCTGTTCGTGATGTTCCGGCAGGCCGACCTGATCAACACGTACCTGTCCGTCATTCTCGCCGACGTCTCGGTCACGCTGCCGTTCGCGGTCATCCTGCTGCGGCCCTATTTCAAGCTCTTCCCGTACGAGGTGGAGGAGGCGGCCCGGCTCGACGGGCTCACGGCGATCGGCACCATCGTGCGGATCATCGTCCCGACGATCCGCCCGGGGCTCATCATGATCGGCTCCTTCGCCTTCCTCATGGCGTGGGGCGAGTTCACGTTCGCCCTGACGCTGACGACCGAGCAGCAGATCCAGCCCCTCACCATCGCGCTGAACCGCATCATCGGGCAGTACGGCACGAACTGGAACGACCTCATGGCCGTGGCCACCGTCATCGCCGCGCCGGTGCTGATCCTGTTCGTCGTTCTCCAGCGCTACATCGTCGCGGGCCTCGCGGGCGGCGCGACCAAGGGCTGACCACTCCGACGACGGGCCCGCCCCGGGTGCCGTGTTCGTCGACCGCCTCGGCGCCCTCAGCATCGGCGACGGCACCAGCCTCGACCAGGGCGGGGTCGACCAGGGTGTGGGAACATCGGGGCCGCGAGTCTGTGGTGAAACCCTGCACCTGCCAGAACGTCTCAACGTCCGGCTCTGTGACTCCGGCGGTCTCCAACACGAAGGCAACGCGATGTCCGCGCACCTGTCCGCTGACGGTGTAGGACACCGGGAACCAACGTCGACAGTCCGCCGTTCGACGCCTTGGGACCTTCTATCGCAGCTCGATGAGTCGGTTCCCCGTTCCCACCATCGAGACGATCTGATCAAGGAGCGGCTCGAACCACTCCAGCTGCTCAGCGAGCAACCGCGCCAGCGCTGGCGGGAGCTGAGCATCGACGAGGAATCGCACCCGCTAACCAGCGCGCAGAATGGCGTGGTCAGCCTGCAGCGCCGCATACTCCAGGCACGCCCGAATTGTCATCCGCGCTCAGGTACGGGTAGTCCTCAAGGAGTGGCCCCAGCAGGCGGCTGTGGTCGTGGGCCACGTTGCCGTTGGACCACACCTGTTCGTCGAAGCGGTAACGGTGTCGTCGCAGGTTGGACGTTGAACTGTCCAAACCCGCCCTGACCTGCAGGTTCACCGTGAGCCGGGAGGCTGTGGGGGAACCATGGGGGAATCGGGCCGGGTGCGCACTCCCCGCCGAGACGGAGGTGGCGAGACCCTGACGGTAACGTCGTGATCTCGGGTGGGCAGCGCACCCACCATCGGCCATCCTACCGAGCCCGAGTACCGCAGCCAGGCCGTCTGTTTGGATCTGGACGTCGGCGCCAGCGGGTTCCTTTACTGGGCCAGCCCGGCAACCGCGTCGAAGCCCCGGGTGTAGCAAGGATGACCTCGTCCCCGGAGCCGTTCGCCGCAAGCTGCGCCTGGCTGATGTGCTGGCCTACCGCGAGGAGCACCAGGAACGCCGCAGCCGGTTCATCACCGAGAGGTCGGGGTAGCACGACGACGCGGATGGCGACGAGGTCGCCGTGGCCCGACGCCAGAAGTGACGTCCGCCGTTCTCAGACTCGCCTCGTGTACCGCGCCATCCTCGACACTTGTGCTCTCGTCCGCAAGATGCTGCGCCACAGAGTCATCACCGCCATCATCCCGCAGCCGGCGAACCACATCGCTGGACGCAAGCCACGAGGCTCCAGGGGCGGGTGACCGCCAGACTTCGACGCCGAGCGGTACACGCAGCGCAACACCGTCGAACGGACCATCAACAAGCTCCGCGAGCACCGAGCCGTGACCACCTGCACCGACAAGCGTGACTTCGTCTACCGCGCCACCATCGGCGTCACCAGCATCAGAATCTGGCTCCGTCACCCGGTGTCGACCCATGTACGGGACACGCTCTAACCTGACACCGCTACCGAGTGGAGAATTTCGGTGAGCAGCATCAACGTAACCCACGCAGCCCCCGAAAACACATCTACCTGCGATCGACAAGAAGGCTCCCGCACATGAACCAGCTCCACGTGGCGACCAGTGGCTCCGACACCTCTCGCGGCTCCGAGAGCGATCCGTTCCGCACCATTAACAAGGCCGCGCAGGTGGCCAGGCCCGGGGACACCGTCGTCGTGCACGAGGGCGTCTACCGCGAGTGGGTGACCCCGCGGCGAGGTGGCCTGTCCGACCAGCGGCGCATCACCTACCGTGCCGCCGAGGGCGAGCATGTCGTCATCAAGGGGTCGGAGCAGGTCACGGGCTGGCAGCAGGTCCGCGGAACTGTGTGGACGGTGTCGGTGCCGACCACGCTGTTCGGAAACTGGAACCCATTCGAGCTCGAGGTCGACGGTGACTGGATCGTGCGTCCGTCGCCCGACGCGCCGAGGAAGCACCTCGGTGACGTGTACCTCAACGGGACGAGCTTCTACGAGGCGAACGCCCTGGCAGACGTGTCGGACCCACCCCTGCGCACCGAGGCGATCGACAACTGGACCGGTACGGTCGACATGCTCCGCAACCCGGAGCAGACACGGTATGTCTGGTACGCCGAAGTAGGCGAGGACGAGACCACGATCTGGGCGAACTTCCAGGGTGCGGACCCCAACGGCGAGCTCGTCGAGATCAACGTGCGCCGCTCGGTGTTCGCTCCGCTGGAGCACCACCTGGACTACATCACCGTCCGTGGCTTCGAGTTGGCCCAGGCCGCATCGCCGTGGACCCCGCCGACCGCCGACCAGCCCGGCCTCATCGGTCCGAACTGGGCCAAGGGCTGGATCATCGAGGACAACGTCATCCACGATGCGAAATGTTCGGCGATCTCGCTGGGCAAGGAGGCGTCCACAGGCCACAATTACGCGTCCGAGCGGTGCGACAAGCCCGGTTATCAGTACCAGCTGGAGTCGGTGTTCTCCGCGCGTCAGATCGGCTGGGACGCCGAGCACATCGGCTCCCACGTGGTGCGGCGCAACACGATCTTCGACTGCGGGCAGAATGGGATCGTCGGCCACCTCGGCTGTGTGTTCTCGACCATCGAGGACAACCACATCTACAATATCGCGATCAAGCGCGAATTCTACGGCTACGAGATCGCCGGCATCAAACTTCATGCCGCGATCGACGTCGTCATCCGGCGTAACCGCATCCACGACTGCTCGCTCGGCATGTGGCTTGACTGGCAGGCGCAAGGCACCCGGGTCACCCGCAACCTCTACTACGCCAACAACCGCGACCTGTTCATCGAGGTGAGCCACGGTCCGTACCTCGTCGAGCATAACGTCCTCGCGTCACGGGCGTCGCTGGAGCTGTTCAGCCAGGGCGGTGCGTTCGTCAACAACCTCGTCTGCGGGACGGTGTCGATCGAGGCGGTGGTCGACCGACCCACCCCGTACCACATCCCACACAGCACGGTGGTCGCGGGGTATGCGGCGATCCTCAGCGGCGACGACCGCTACGTCGGCAACATCTTCCTCGGCGGCGACGTGAGCCTCGCATACGGTCCGACCAAGCGAGCCGTCCAGGCGGTCGGGTACGGCACCGCCGCCTACGACGGGCACCCGGCCTCACTGTCCGAGTACGTCGCCCGCACCGGCGACCCGACTCGTGGTGACCTCGAGCGCTTCGCAGGGACGAAGCAGCCGGTCTACGTCCGCAGCAACGTCTACGCCCAGGACGCAGAGCCCTACGAGGCCGAGGGCGGCGCACTCATACTGCCGTCACCCACCAGCGTGACCATCGTCGACGAGGGCGACCGGGTCTTCCTGGATGCACAGCTGCCCGACGAGTTCGAGAAGATGCGGGTCGGGCTTGTGACCGGCCATGACCTCGAGCGGGTCCGGTTCGTCGATGCCGACTTCGAGGAGCGGGACGGCACACCCGTCGTCGCCGACACGGACCTCGTCGGAACCGTCAAGAAGCACGGCCACGAGTACGCCGCAGGACCGATCGCCGCGCTCGGGGCCGGCTGTTCTCGGACGCGCGTCTGGTGACCCACGAATGCGATCGGAGCGGCGGCTCGGACAAGACCCCCTCGCTCCCTTCTTCCCAGCCCCAGGGGTCCGATTCTCAGGGGTGTTGGTCTGGCAGTGCTACATCGCCGTAGCAACGGTGCTGGTCGAGTGGGGGTTGCTAGTGGGACGCACGATGTTGACGGCGACGGATCGGGCGGAGATCTCTACGGGGCCGGTGTGACGGCGGATCTCACGGTTCAGGTGCTCGCCCTGCGCCCGTCTCCGCTCTCTCACTTTCTCAGCGCGAGTCTCGGGGTGGCGCGGTCGACTCGCGCGTGACGAGCCTGGTCGAGAGCCGCACGTCACGCGAGGGGGGAGGCTGGCCGTGTGCCATCTCCACCAACATCCGGAGCGCGACCCGGCCGAACAAGGCAATCGGTTGCCGAACGGTGGTCAGCGGCGGTGCACTGGACAGTGCTGCAGAAGTGTCGTCGAACCCGACTACGGACACATCCGCCGGAATAGCGACGCCCAGCCGCCTGGCCGCCTGGTAGATGCCGAGGGCGCTCGCGTCGGAGCCCGCGACGATACCCGTCGGCGGGTCGTTCCGGCCCAGCAGTGCCAGGCCCATTGCCAGGCCACCGCCATAGGTGAACGCACCATGGATGACAAGGTTGGTATCCATGGTCAGCCCAGCTGTGTCGAGCGCACTGCAGTACCCGTTGAACCGCTCAGACGCCGCAAGCGACTCCCGCGGCCCACCGGCGAACGCAATCCGTCGGTGGCCGAGGTCGAGCAGGTGCGTCGTTGCCTGGACCCCGCCGGCGAAGTTGGTTGACGCGACACTGGGGGCATTCTGATGACCCGTGTTGAGGGGGCCGATCGTTACGATGTGTAGGTCCGCCTCTCGGAAGAGATCGACCTGGGCCGCTGTGGGTTCGGCAGTCACCACGAGCACACCTAGCCGGTTCTTGCTCGCGATCGCCCGTATCCACTCGGGAGACAACGGTTCGCCCTCGGACGATGCGCCGCCGAGCCCGAGCACGTCCACCACCACCTCGAGCTTGGCGTCACGCGCCGCTGTCAGGATGCCGTTGAGCACCTCGCCCGCGTACACGTCCATCATGGTGTTGAACACGACGTTGACGACCGTCGGGCTTGCCGACGACCTCGGCCCGGTACTCGGCTCGTACCCGAGGTCTCGCAACGCCTCTTTGACCCGGACCCGCGTCCTTACCGCGACGCCGGGTCGATCGTTGAGGACCTTCGAGACCGTCGCCTTCGACACCCCTGCGGCCCGGGCGACGGTCTCGAGGGTTGCACGGGTGGGCCGTTGATCAAAGTCCATGCGGTCACCCTAGCAAGAGCGAAAGAGTTTCGTATCGAGCCTCCGGGGATTGCTCGGGCGATGACCTCACGCCCACAATCTACATGAGCACACGCGAGATGGCACGGTCTTGACACTCCAACCCCAGGCCGAGGTATCGTTCTGAACGACGGCGAAATGACGAAACAGTTTCGTTGTTAGACACCCTCAACGAAGAGAGACACAAGATGAGACTCAGCAGGACTAAGCGGGGCCTTGCGCTGGCAGCGGCCGGGATCATGACCGTCGCCCTGGCCGCGTGCGGTAGCGCGACCCCAGGCAGCTCTGAGGGAACAGGCGGGGGGGCCGCAGCAGACGGTACGGCCAGTGCGTGGATGCTCACAGGCGGTGCCGAGCCAGCGTTCCGTGCCCAGGTCGAGCAATGGAACGCAGACCAGCCGGACAAGCAGCTCAATGTCGAGTGGTTCGCCAATGACGCGTACAAGGAGAAGATCCGCACTGCCGTCGGTGCCGGCAACTCGCCGACCCTGATCTACTCGTGGGCCGGTGGCACGCTAGTGGACTACGTCGCCAATGACGAAGTTGTGGACATCACCGCCGGTACGCAGGACTTGCTGGCCCGGACACTTCCATCGATCGCGGCCAACGGTCAGATCGACGGCAAGACTTATGCAGTGGCGTTCAACCCGAGCCAGCCCGTTGTCCTCTACTACAACCAGGACGTGCTGGACGCGGCAGGAGTCACCGTGCCCACCACCTACGGTGATCTGCTCGCTGCGGTCGCCACGCTCAAGGAACAGGGCATCATCCCGATCGCACTGGCTGGTCAGAGCAAGTGGCCGGAGCTCATGTACATCCAGTACCTGACCGACAGGATCGGTGGACCCGAGGTGTTCCAGTCCGTCCTGGACGGCGTGGCTGGCTCCTGGTCCGACCCGGCGATTATCGAAGCATTGACCAAGATTCAGCAGTTGGCTGACGCCGGTGCCTTCGGTGAGGGGTTCGGCTCAGTCACAGCGGACGCGGACGCGGATGTCGCGCTGGTCTACACCGGCAAGGCAGCGATGCTCCTGCAGGGCGGCTGGGCGTATCCCACGTTCGTGGCCAACGCGCCGGAGATGATCACCTCTGGGGCGTTGGGCTTCGCGCCCTTCCCGTCCGTCGAGGGTGGCAAGGGCGACCCTGCCAACATTGTGGGCAACCCGTCGAACTTCTGGTCGGTGTCTGCCGATGCACCCGCAGCGGCGCAAGCGACTGCGACCGAGTTCCTCAACACGATGGTTTTCAGCGACAGCGCTGTCGACGAGTTGCTCAGCATCGGTGGCGTGCCGCCGGTGGCCGGTCTGGAAGGCAAGATCGCCAAAGCCGACAACGCAGACTTCATGTCGTTCGCGTATGGCATGCTCCGGGACGCTCCGCACTTCCAGCTGTCGTGGGATCAGGCGCTGCCACCGGCTCAAGCTCAGGCACTGCTGGACAATCTGAGCCAGGTGTTCCTGGGCCAGATCACGCCGAAGCAGTTTGGCGAAACCATGAACGCAACGCTGAAGTGACCACCACCGCCCCCCGACCTGTCGCCAGAGCACTCTCGGTCGGGGGGCGGCGCACCGCCCGCGACGGTGCGCCGCCCCTGATGACGCTCCCCGCACTCGCCATCTTCGGCACCTTCGCTCTAGTGCCTCTCGTCGGAGTCGCGGTGCTATCGCTGACCTCCTGGGACGGGCTCGGCAGTCCAGCCTTCGTCGGCCTGGACAACTGGCAGCGAGTGCTGTCCGACCCGGTGAGCCAGCATGCGTTCGTGCTGTCCATGGAGGTCACGATCTTGAGCTGGCTCGTTCAGGCCCCGATCTCGCTGCTGCTCGGGGTATTCATGGCCGGCCGCCAAAGGTACCGCGCACTGTTGTCCGTCCTGTTCTTCCTGCCATTGCTGTTCTCTGCGGCCGCGACTGCGATTGCCTTCAAGGCGCTCCTCGACCCGAACTTCGGAGTTGCGCAGGCCCTGAGACTACCGTTTCTGGCCCAGGACTGGCTCGGCCAGCCCGACCTAGCTCTGTGGGTGGTACTGATCGTCATCGCATGGTCGTTCATCCCGTTCCATTCCCTGCTCTACCAAGGTGGAGTCCGGCAAATCCCAGCGAGCCTGTACGAGGCCGCGACGCTGGACGGCGCTGGTCGGGTGGCCCAGTTCAGGCACATCACACTGCCGCAGCTGAAGTACACAATCGTCACCTCGTCGACGTTGATGATCGTCGGTTCGCTCACCTATTTCGACCTGATCTTTGTGCTCACCGGTGGCGGACCAGGCAACGCGACGCGGATCCTGCCGCTTGACATGTACCTGAACGGATTCCGCAGTTACGACATGGGTGGCGCGTCGGTGATCGGAGTGATCCTCGTCGTGATCGGTCTGCTCGTCGCGTTCGGGCTCAACCGACTCTCCGGCGCAAACGACATGGATAGCCAGATGGAGGGGTTGTGATGTCTATCCGCGGATCCGAACGTCCGAACCTCCTGGCCGGTCTCGCCGGCTGGGCGTGGTTGGCACTCATCATCGTGCCCATCTACTACATCGTAGTGACGAGCCTGCGACCACAGCGGGACTACTTCGGCGAGAACCCGCTGTCACTGCCGAGCCATCCGACACTTGACGCATACCGCCAGGTGCTCGCGAACGACTTCCTGAGGTACTTCGCAAACTCGACGATCGTGGTCATCGTGTCAGTGACGGCGATCCTCGCCGTCTCACTGCTGGCCTCCTACGCCGTGGTGCGCTCCACCAGCCGCTGGGCCAATATCGTGTTCTCGGTGTTCTTACTCGGCATTGCAATCCCGATCCAGGCAACGATCGTGCCTGTGTACTATCTCATGGTGCGACTGGGATTGTACGACACCCTGTGGGCTCTGATCCTACCTTCGATCGCTTTCGCCATACCGTTGTCCGTCTTGATCCTCACAAACTTCCTGCGGGATGTTCCCAAAGAGTTGTTCGAGGCTATGAAGGTCGATGGGGCCAGTGAGTGGCGCACGCTGTGGAGTTTGGCGCTGCCGTTGACCCGGCCGGCGATCGTCACCGTCGGCGTGTACAACGGGCTGACTGTGTGGAACGGATTCCTCTTTCCGCTGGTCCTCACCCAGAGCGCGGCCTCCCGGGTACTGCCGCTGTCGCTGTGGTCATACCAGGGGGAGTTCACCGTCAACGTCCCCGCAGTCCTGGCGGCTGTCGTCCTGTCAGTCCTACCGATCCTCGCCGCCTACATCATCGGTCGTCGCCAGCTTGTGGCCGGTTTGACCGCGGGCTTCGGCAAATGATGCAAAGTCGGGGGGGCAGGGCGTGCTACATGTCATCCGCCATTCGATGAACTACGCCCCGGACTTCGACCCCGTGCTGGACCGCAGGGGTACGAACTCCCCCAAGTGGGACGCGCCGAACGGGTTCGGGGTCAGCGATGTCATCTCGCTCTCGGTTGCCGACATGGACTTCCGCGCCCCCGCGCCGATCCGGGCCGCGGTCCAGGAACGGGCGGCCCTAGGCATCTTCGGGTACACGGACCTGGCCGCAGACCACGGCGAGGTCGTGCAGCGGTTCCTCGCCGAGGAGCACATGTGGGAGGTCGGCGCCGACGACGTCATCTACTGCCGGGGGGTGGCGCGGTCCGTCGCGCTGATGCTGCGCGCGTGGACGACCACGGGGGCAGCGGTGCTCATACATGCCCCGTACTACACCCCACTCGCCGAGACGATCCTGCGGAACGGGCGCCAACTGATCGCTCAACCGCTCATTCTCGAGAACGGTCGCTACCACATGGACTTCGAAGCGATGGCCGACGCGTTTGGCGCTGGCGTCCAGGCAATGGTCCTGGTCAATCCACACAACCCCACCGGCAGAGTCTGGACTCGCGCCGAACTCACCAGGCTGGCCGAACTGTGCCTCGACCACAATGTGCTGCTGATCTCGGACGACGTACATGCCGACTTCACGCAGCCTGGGCACGACCACCTGTTCGCAGCCGGCCTCGCCAAAGAGATCTCGCAAAACACGGTGACCTTCACGTCGCTCGGTAAGACATTTAACGTACCCGGTCTGGAAATCAGCCACCTGATAATCACTGATCCGACGCGACGGGAGCAGTTTCGACAGGCGATGCGCGCCGCGAGCATCCACAATCCGAGCTTCTTCGCCTCCGCCGTCACACGCGCCGCCTACCGAGACAGCCTCGGATGGCTCGTCGAGCTCCGCGCCTACCTCGCAGGCAATCTCGCATTGCTGCGCCGTCGATTGGCCAGCGAGATGCCACGCCTGAAGCTCGTCGAACCAGAAGGGACATACCTCGGCTGGATCGACGCACGCCACTGGGGAAGCGCCACCGAGTTAGCAAACCTGATGACCCGGGCTCGGATCAATGTCGGCGTAGGCGCATCGTTCGGCCCCGTGTACGAGCAGTTCTTCAGGCTCAACTACGCGACCCCCCAATCCCAACTCATCGAAGCACTCGACCGGCTGCACGACGCCTACAGAACTGCACCGACACCTTGACGGCCAGCGCGCCGTCGAGCACGCGATGGTCGGCCGAGAGGGTCCCCGTCATCATCGTGGCGATCGTGACCCCGCCGTCGACGACCACGGGTCACTGCTCCGCCCCCCGACCGCGAGGATCCCGGAATGCGGGGGGGTGCTCGAACGCCTCCTAACCGACAGCGTTGCCACGACGGCTTGACACCGCCCTGCACCATTGGCGACAACCCTTGACGGTGTCGTCTCACCCTGCTGCCAAACATGCAGGCCAGGATCGCGACGTCACGCCTGGACGCCTTCGTCTTCGGTTCTCCGGTCTCGTTGTACCTGCCGCTGACCCTGTTGTTCGCAGCAGTGCCCCGCACATGCACAAAGGCGCGTGCCGCGTCCTCCAGGTCCAGGTGGCGGCGCTGCAGCGCCCGCAACTCGCCGTGACGTAGCCCGGTCGTCGCCGCCAGCGGCACCATCGCCGCCAGGTAGTCCGGCATCAGCTCGTGCAACGTCCACATCTGCTCCGGCGTCAGCACCACGGGCTCGTGCAAGGCGTCGTATCTCAGCGCCCCCTTGACGCGGGCCGGCGACGTTTCGAGGAGTTCGTGGTCGACGGCATCATTCAGCACCGCGGACAGCACCTGGTAAGCAGAGAACGCCGCGCCCCGGCCATCGCCCTTGCGGTTTGCGGCCTTGGCCTCGGCAGCGAGCTGCGCCCGCATCTTCGTGTACCAGTTGGTGACGTCCAACCTCGTGGGGTCCCGCAAGGGGATGTGGCCGAGATCGGGCAGCACACGCTTGCGGAGTGTTCGCTCATACCGGTAGATCGTCGACGGGCGCAACTGCTTGCCGGTGATCGACCGCTCCGCCCACTCGGCGAACGTGATCTCGCGCTGCGCTTCCAAGCGCGCTTGCCGCTCGCGCTCCCGCGGAGGGGTCCACTGGTCGCGGTCGATCAGGAGACGCTCGGCGTTGAGCCAGGCCTCGGCGGCCATCTTGTCGCCAAAACTACGTGAATGTCGCTTCAGGTCGCGCCCGGTGTAGCGGGCCCGCCAACCAGTCACCGCGCCAGTCTCACGATTCCTGTGCGCCTCGAGCTCCCCGAAGGTCCGCTTTCGTGCGTTCTTCTGTGCCATGGGTGTGCCTCCACCCATCAGGTGTCTCGCCGGGACCTCCTCTGGTGGGGGAATCGCACACGCCGCACAGCCGCCGATCTGGGCTCCGACCTGCGCCGACGAACCGAAATCCTTGGGGGAACTGTGGGGGAATGAGGTGCCTCAAGAGGCCTTCTCAGTCCATCTGGGTCCTTGACCAAGAATGGTGCCGTCGCAGGTCAGGCCGCATGTCCCCTGATCAGGCGATCAGCGGAGATGCCGCCAAGTACTCAGACGTTGAAGCCCAGTGCGCGGAGCTGCTCACGGCCGATGGGGGTGATCTTCTCCGGACCCCACGGCGGCATCCAGATCCAGTTGATGCGCATACCGTTCACGAGGCCCTCCAGGGCCATGGAGGTCTGGTCCTCGATGACGTCCGTCAGCGGGCACGCCGCCGACGTCAACGTCATGTCGATGACGGCCTCGTTGTTCTGGTCGATGGCGACGCCGTAGACGAGGCCGAGGTCGACGACGTTGATGCCGAGCTCGGGGTCGATCACGTCACGCATGGCCTCCTCGACGTCGGCGGCCGTCGTCGGCGAGGGGCCCGTGGCCCGCTCGGTGGTCTCACTCATGAGTTCTCCTTCTGGGACGGGTCCGGCGAGTCGGTGGTCAGTGCGTGAGCGAGCGCGTCGCGCAGGGCCATCCAGCCCAGCAGCGCGCACTTGATGCGGGCCGGGAACTTCGCCACGCCCACGAAGGCGGTGGCGTCCTCCAGCTCGTCCTGCTTGTCGTCGGCGAGCTCCAGGCCGCGGTTGTGCATCAGCTCGCGGAACACCTCGTTGAGGTGGTCCACCGTGGCGATGTCCTGGCCGACGACCAGGTCGTGCATGACGGAGAGCGAGGCCTGAGAGATCGAGCATCCCTGTCCCACCCAGCCGACCCCGGCGATGCGCGGCGCCGCGGCCGAGTCGTCGAGGTGGACACGCAACGTGACCTGGTCCCCGCAGGTGGGGTTGACCTGGAAGGACTCCCCGTCGAACGGGTCGAGCTCTCCCGCGCCGTGCCGCTCCCGGGCGTGGTCCAGGATCACCTGCTGGTACAGCTGCTCCATCGCGTCAGCCATCGTGCACCCCGAAGAAGTGCCGGACGTGGCCGAGCTTCTCCACGAAGAACTCGATCTCCTCCGCCGTGGTGTACAGCCCGGCGGAGGCGCGCGCGGAGGCGTGTGCCCCGAGGCGGCGGTGGACGGGCTGGGCGCAGTGGTGCCCCACCCGCACCGCGATGCCGTCGTTGTCGAGCACCTGGCCGACGTCGTGCGGGTGCACGCCCGCCACGTCGAAGGCGACGACGGCGAGCCGGTCGCGGGGGTCGGTCGGGCCGAGGATCCGCACCCCGGGAACCGAGGCGACGCCGTCGAGCAGGAGCCGGGTGAGTTCCGCCTCGTGCGCCGCGACGGTGTCCATCCCGACCTCGGTGAGGTAGTCCACCGCCGCGTTCAGGCCCACGCTCTGCGCGATCATCTGCGTACCGGCCTCGAACCGGGTGGGTGCCTCCGCATAGGTGGTCGACTCCATGGTCACGACCTGGACCATGGACCCGCCGGTGAGGAATGGCGGCATGGCCGCCAGCAGTTCCGCCTTGCCGTACAGCGCCCCGATACCGGTGGGGCCGAGCATCTTGTGGCCGGAGAAGACGGCGAAGTCGACGTCCAGCGCCTTGAGGTCGAGCGGCAGGTGCGGCGCCGACTGGCACGCGTCCAGCAGCACCAGCGCACCCACCTGCCGGGCGCGGGCGACCAGGTCCGCCACCGGGCTGATCGCCCCGGTCACGTTGGACGCGTGCGTGAACGCCACGACCTTGGTCCGCTCACCGATGACGTCGAACGTCGCCGGGTCCAGGCGACCGTGGTCGTCGACCCCGATCCAGCGGAGCGTGGCGCCGGTGCGGGCACTCAGCTCCTGCCAGGTCACCAGGTTCGCGTGGTGCTCGGCCTCGGTGACGACGATCTCGTCCCCCGGGCCGACGCCGAACAGCTCCCGCGCACGGTCGCCACCGCGGCCCAGCGCGGCGTTCGACATGGCGTACGTGACCAGGTTGATGCCCTCGGTCGCGTTCTTGACCCAGACGATCTCCCCGGTGTCGACACCGACGAACCGCGCGACGGCCGCCCGGGCCTTCTCGTACAGCTCGGTCGCCTCCTCCGCGAGCGCGTGGGCGCCGCGGTGCACGGCGGCGTTGGAGCGCTCGTAGAACTCGGACTCGGCGTCGATCACGCAGCTCGGCTTCTGCGAGGTGGCGGCCGTGTCGAGATAGACGAGCGGGCGGCCCCCCCGCACGGTCCGGGTCAGGATCGAGAAGTCCGCCCGGATCGACGCCAGCTCGGCCGCGCTGAGCGAAGGGCCGGTGCGGTCCTCGACGGCCAGGTTCGTCGCGTGCGACGTACCGGCAGCGTTCATGTGATCAGGACCTCTCAGACCGCGGCTGTCGTGTACTTGTCGTAGCCCTCGGCCTCGAGCTGGTCGGCGAGCTCCGGGCCGCCCTGCTGGACGACGCGGCCGTCGACGAACACGTGCACGAAGTCGGGCTTGATGTACTGCAGGATGCGCGTGTAGTGGGTGATGAGCATGACGCCCAGGCCGGATGTGTCGTGGACGCGGTTGACGCCCTCGGAGACGATGCGCAGCGCGTCGACGTCCAGGCCGGAGTCGGTCTCGTCCAGGACGGCGAACTTCGGCTGCAGCAGCTCCATCTGGAGGATCTCGTGGCGCTTCTTCTCGCCGCCGGAGAACCCGTGGTTGACATCACGCTGGGCGAACTCGGGATCCATGCGCAGCTTGGTCATGGCGTCCTTGACGTCGCCGACCCACTTCCGCAGCGCGGGGGCCTCGCCGGTGATGGCGGTCTTCGCGGTGCGCAGGAAGTTCGAGACGGTCACGCCGGCGACCTCGACCGGGTACTGCATGGCGAGGAAGATGCCCGCGCGGGCACGCTCGTCGACCTTCATCTTGAGCACGTCCTCGCCGTCGAGGAGGACCTCGCCCTCGGTGACGGTGTACTTGGGGTGCCCGGCGATCGAGTACGCCAGGGTGGACTTGCCGGAGCCGTTGGGGCCCATGATGGCGTGGATCTCGCCGGAGCCGATCGTCAGGTCGACGCCGCGCAGGATCGGCTTCGGGCCGTCGTTCGTCTCGACCGAGACGTGGAGGTTCTTGATCTCAAGGGTGGACATTCGCGCTCTTCTCTTCCTGGGGGCTGTTCGGTGACGGGGGCGTCAGCTCATGACGTCGACGGTGGCGTCGACGTCGACGAGGACGCGCTCCCCGTCCAGGGTCACGAGGTAGACGGGGACGGGCTTGGTGGCCGGCAGGCTGAGCGGCTTGCCGGTGTCCAGGTCGAAGATCGACCCGTGGAGCCAGCACTCGATGGTGGTGCCCTCGACCTCGCCGTCCGAGAGGTTCACCTGCCCGTGCGAGCAGATGTCGGAGATGGCGTGGTACTCCCCCGCGTCGTCGCGCACGACGGCGACGGGCACGGACGAGCCGTCCGGCGCCTCGAGGTCGACGCGCCTGACCTCGCCGGGCTCGAGGTCGGAGGTGTCCAGGACGTGCTGGGTGCTCATCGTCAGGCTGCCTCCATCGTCCGGTCGAGCTCGGCCTCGATGGCGGCGAGCAGACGCTCCTGCACCAGCGGGACCCCGATCTGGTTGATGAGCTCGGCGAAGAAGCCGCGCACCACCAGACGGCGGGCCTCGGCCTCCGGGATGCCGCGCGAGCGCAGGTAGAACAGCTGCTCGTCGTCGAACCGGCCGGTGGCGGAGGCGTGGCCCGCGCCCTCGATCTCGCCGGTCTCGATCTCCAGGTTCGGCACCGAGTCGGCCCGGGCCCCCTCGGTCAGGACCAGGTTGCGGTTGAGCTCGTAGGTGTCCGTGCCCTCGGCCGCCGTGCGGATGAGGACGTCGCCGACCCACACCGAGTGCGCGCCGTCGCCCTGCAGGGCGCCCTTGTAGGTGGCGCGGGACTTGCACTTCGGCACGGCGTGGTCGACGAAGAGGCGGTGCTCCTGGTGCTGGCCGGCGTCGGTGAAGTACAGGCCGAGCAGCTCGACATCGCCGCCGGGGGCGGTGAACGCGGCGTCCGGGGTGATCCGGACGACGTCGCCGCCGAGGGTGACGACGATGTGCCTGAGCTTGGCGTCGCGGCCCACCCGGGCCCGGTGGGAGGACGCGTGCACGGCCCCGGCGGCCCAGTCCTGGACGGAGACCACGGTCAGGTGCGCGCCGTCGGCCACGTCGATCTCGACCGTCTGGGCGAGCTCGACGACGCCCCGGTGGTCGAGGACCACGACGGACTCGCTGTGCTGCTCGGCGACGACGAGGACGTGCTGCGCGGCCGGGGTGGCGCCGGTGCCGTCGATGCGGATCATCACGGGACGCTCGGCTACGTGGTTCTTCGGGATCGTGAGGACGTGCGCCTGCGGGAAGGACTCCCACGCGGCGGCCGCGATGCGGTCGCCCGGGGCGCCGACCTGACCCAGGCGGGCGTCGTCGCGAGGCGTCTGCTCGAAGCGGACGGCGTCCTCCGCCTCGATGGTGACGGCGGGACCGGTGCCGGTGAGGCCCCCGGCGAACAGGCGCTGCAGGCGGTCGACGGGCGAGAAGCGCCAGTCCTCCTCGCGCCCGGTGGGCACCGGGAAGTCGGCCAGGGCGAAGGACGTGCCCCGGTCGGCGCGGGAGTCCTCGGGAACCGTGCCACCCCCGTGGCTGTGTGCCTCGTCCGCCGTCGCGCGGGTGTGGTCGGTGGACATGTCGGTGCTGGCGGTCATCAGCCGACGGCCCCTTCCATCTGCAGCTCGATGAGTCGGTTGAGCTCGAGGGCGTACTCCATCGGCAGCTCACGCGCGATGGGCTCGACGAAGCCGCGGACGATCATGGCCATGGCCTCGGTCTCCGCCATGCCTCGCGACATGAGGTAGAACAGCTGGTCCTCGCTCACCTTGGAGACGGTGGCCTCGTGGCCCATCTCGACGTCGTCGACGCGGACGTCGACGTACGGGTAGGTGTCGGAGCGTGAGATCTGGTCCACCAGCAGCGCGTCGCACAGCACGTTCGACTTGGAGTGCGTCGCCCCCTCGAACACCTGGACGAGGCCGCGGTAGGAGGCGCGGCCGCCGGCACGGGCCACGGACTTCGAGACGATCGAGGAGGACGTGTTCGGCGCCATGTGCACCATCTTCGAGCCGGTGTCCTGGTGCTGGCCCTCGCCGGCGAAGGCGATCGAGAGGGTCTCGCCGCGGGCGTGCTCACCCATGAGGTACACCGCGGGGTACTTCATGGTCACCTTGGAGCCGATGTTGCCGTCGACCCACTCCATGGTGCCTCCGGCCTCGACCGTCGTGCGCTTCGTCACCAGGTTGTAGACGTTGTTCGACCAGTTCTGGATCGTCGTGTAGCGCACGCGCGCGTCCTTCTTCACCACGATCTCCACGACCGCGGAGTGCAGCGAGTCGGACTTGTAGATCGGCGCGGTACAGCCCTCGACGTAGTGCACGTAGGAGCCCTCGTCGGCGATGATCAGCGTCCGCTCGAACTGGCCCATGTTCTCGGTGTTGATGCGGAAGTAGGCCTGGAGCGGGATCTCCACGTGCACGCCCTTGGGGACGTAGACGAAGGACCCGCCGGACCACACCGCGGTGTTGAGCGAGGCGAACTTGTTGTCGCCGGCCGGGATCACGGAGCCGAAGTACTCCTGGAAGATCTCGGGGTGCTCGCGCAGACCGGTGTCGGTGTCGAGGAAGATGACGCCCTGGGCCTCGAGGTCCTCACGGATCTGGTGGTAGACGACCTCGGACTCGTACTGGGCGGCGACGCCGGCGACGAGACGCTGCTTCTCGGCCTCCGGGATGCCGAGCCGGTCATAGGTGTTCTTGATGTCGTCGGGCAGCTCCTCCCAGCTGGTGGCCTGCTTCTCGGTGGACCGGACGAAGTACTTGATGTTGTCGAAGTCGATGCCGCTCAGGTCCGCGCCCCAGTGGGGCATGGGCTTCTTGTCGAACAGCCGCAGCGCCTTGAGCCGTCGCTTGAGCATCCACTCCGGCTCGTTCTTCAGGGCCGAGATGTTCCGTACCACCGAATCGTCGAGTCCGCGATGGGCGTTCAACCCGGCGTCGTCGGTGTCGTGCCAACCGAACTTGTAGTTCCCGATCGACGCGATCGTCTCGTCCTGGGTCATCGGCGCGTCCGGCGTCTTGACCCTCTGCTGGGTGGGAGTTGTCATCAGTTTCCTTCCGTGACGCCGCGGGTGGGCGACGTGAGGGTCTGGGAACGGCTGGGACGGTCACGCACCTGGGTGGTGCGTTGCGGCGGGGCGGGGGCGAGCGGCACGTGCGTGGTGCACACGTGCTCGCCCTGGGCGAGCGTGGCGAGCCGCTGGACGTGGACGCCGAGCAGCCGTGAGAACGCGGCGGTCTCCGCCTCGCACAGCTGCGGGAACGCCTCCGCGACGTCCTGGACCGGGCAGTGGCCCTGGCACACCTGGAGCGCGAGACCAGCGGCGCCGACGGTCCGGGTGGTGGCAGCGTAGCCGTCCGTGGTGAGGGCGTCCGCGAGGGCCCGGGCCCGCTCGCCCGGCGCGGTTCCGGCCCGCTCCAGGAGCGGGGCGTAGCGCCGCTCGAGCTCGCCGACCCGGGCCGCGGCGAACGCGTCCAGGGCCTGCTCGCCGGCCACCTCGACGAGGAAGCCCAGGGCACGGGTGGCCAGGTCCGAGTAGGCGTCGGAGAGCTCGGACCGGCCGGCGTCGGTGGCGACGTAGTGGCGGGCAGGGCGCCCGCGACGGCGCACCCCCGCGCCCGCCGGCTCGTGCACGACGATCTGGCCGTGCTCCTCGAGGTGGGCCAGGTGGCGGCGCACCGCGGCGGAGGTGAGGTCGAGTTCGCGCGCCATGGTGGCGGCACTGACCGGACCGCGTTCGACGATGAGACCGAGCACCCGGTCGCGGGTGGTGCTCTCGATCTCGTGGGTGGGTTCCACGGACGTGCTCAAGGCCGCGCACCTCCCTGCCGACAAGGCCTGCTGTTCCTGGTGAGCGGGACCGTCGTGACCCCGCCGACCGTGGGCGCCAGGGCCCCGGCCATTAGCGAACATTGTCCTTTCCAAAAGGGCCCGATGCAAGGAAGGGCACCCTCACCTGCGTGTGACGCGCGGCACGCCGCCTACACTCGCGGGGTGCCCCACCAACCGTCGGCGACCTCCGATGCCCCGGCCCTGATGGTGCGCGGGCTCCGCCGCTCCTACGGCCGCCGCGACGTGGTCCGCGGCCTGTCCCTCACCGCCGGGCGCGGCGAGCTGACGGCCGTCCTCGGCCCCAACGGTGCCGGGAAGACCACCACCATCGAGTGCTGCGAGGGTCTGCGCCGCCCCGACGCCGGCACGATCGAGGTCCTCGGGGTCGACCGGGCCGGCCGCTGGGCCGACGCCTACCTGCGCGAGCGCGTGGGCGTGATGCTGCAGGACGGCGGACTGCCGATGGCACCGCGCGCCGGCACCGTGCTCACGCACCTGAGCCGGCTGCACGCCCACCCGCTCGACCCCGGGGCGCTGCTGGAGCGGCTCGGCCTGACCGACGTCGCCCGCACCCCGGTGCGCCGCCTCTCCGGCGGGCAGCGCCAACGCCTGGCGCTCGCCGCGGCGGTGGTGGGCCGGCCCGACCTGGTCTTCCTCGACGAGCCCTCGGCGGGCCTCGACCCGCAGTCGCGGCTGGCGGTGTGGGACCTGCTCCGGGAACTGCGTGCGCGGGGCACGTCGCTGGTGCTGACCACGCACCTGATGACCGAGGCGGAGGAGCTCGCCGACCATGTGGTCATCATCGACGCCGGGCAGATCGTGGCCGAGGGGGCACCGGCGGACCTCGTCGGCGGCCGGCGCGTCCGGGTGGCGGCGGGCGACGCGGCCGAGGCGCTGGTCCCGATGCTGCGCGCCGGCCTCGCCCAGGCCGGTCGCGACGACCTGACGGTGACGACGGCGCACGGCGTCGTCGAGGTGCACGGCCCGGACGGAGCGGCGGTGGACGCCGGCACGCTCGCCACGATCTCGACGTTGCTCGCGGACGCCGGCCACGGCCGGCGGGAGATCTCCCTCGCCAGCGGCACGCTGGAGGACACCTTCCTGGCGCTGACCGGGCGCTCGCTGCGGACCGCGGAGGACGCTCGATGACGAAGGACACCGGAACCCCGACGATCGCCGGTCCGGCCAGCCCCGAGGCGGCACACTGGCGGCTCACCACCCGGCGCACGCTCGCCCAGACCAGGTTCGAGACGCTGGCCGTGCTGCGCAACGGCGAGCAGCTCCTCCTGACGTTCCTGCTTCCTGCCATCGTCCTCGTGGTGCTGGTGCGCACCGACGTCGTCCCGCTGCCCGGGGACCGCGCCGCTGCCGCGCTCGCGGGGACGCTGGCGCTGGCCGTGGCCTCCACCGCCTTCACCTCCCAGGCCATCGCGGTGGCCTTCGACCGCCGGTGGGGCGTGCTGCGCCTGCTCGCGACGACGCCGCTCGGCCCCCGCGGGCTGCTCGCCGGCAAGCTCGGCGCCGTCGTCTGCGTCCTGCTGGCGCAGGTGGTGGTGCTGGGTGTGGTGGCAGCCCTGCTCGGCTGGCGCGGCGCGGGGCTCTCCCCCGCGGCGGTGCTCGCCGCCGCGGTGCTGATGCTGCTGGGCGCCGCCGCGTTCGTCTCCCTGGCGATGCTGCTGGGCGGCACGCTGCGGCCGGAGGCGGTGCTCGCGGTCGCGAACCTGCTGTGGGTGCTCATGGCGGCCGGCGGCGCGCTCGTGGTGCCGGCCGCCACGCTGCCGGAGCCGCTCGCCGCGCTCGTCCGGCTGCTGCCTTCCGGCGCGCTCGGCGAGGGGATGCGGACGCTGGCGACCACCGGGACGCTCGACCTCGCCGCGGTGGCCGTGCTCAGCGCCTGGACGGCGGCCGCAGCGTGGTTCGCGGCGCGCCTGTTCCGCTGGGACTGACCCGTACGCTGGCGGGGTGAGCACCGCGACCGAGCCGAGCCGCCCCGACGACACCGCACGGCCCGACGGCCCCGCGGGCGGCGGGGGCCCCCCGCGCGCCCCCCTGGACCCGCTCACCTGGGGCCTGGCCGTGGCGAACCTGGTGGCCCAGATCGGCATCATCGTCACCGGCGGTGCGGTGCGCCTGACCGGCTCGGGGCTGGGCTGCTCGAGCTGGCCGATGTGCGAGCCCGGATCCTTCACCCCGCAGTTCCGCGCGGCCACGTCCGTCCACCCCTACATCGAGTTCGGCAACCGCACCCTCACCGGTGTGCTCGCGGTCATCGCCGTCGCCCTGCTCTGGGCGGTGTACCGGCGCGAGCCGACGGCGTCGCGGTCCGCGGGCCTGCGGCGCCTCGCCTGGTGGCCGCTGGTGGGTATCGCGCTGCAGGCCGTGATCGGTGGCGTGACCGTGTGGGTGGACCTGCACCCGGCCATCGTCGGCTCGCACATGCTCATCTCGCTGGCGCTGGTCGCGGTGTCCGCCTACCTCCTGGTCCGCCTGCGCTCGGCGGACGCCCCGGCGCGGCCGCTCACGCCACCGCGGCTGCGGGCGCTGCCCTGGGTCCTGGCCCCCGTCGGAGCCGCGGTGGTGGTGCTCGGCACGATCGTCACCGGCACCGGTCCGCACTCCGGGGATGCCGACGAGCCGTTCCGCTACGCGCTGGACCCGCTGCTGATCACCCGCGCCCACTCCGCGTCGGTGTGGCTGCTCGTCGCGCTCGTCGCGGCCGGCGCCGCCTGGCTCGTGCGACGCCGCGACGACGACGCCCTGGCCGGGGCCCGCCGGGCCTGGTCGTGGCTCGTCGTCGTCACGCTCACCGAGGGCGCCATCGGCTACACCCAGTACTTCACCGGGCTGCCGGAGATCCTCGTCGGGGTGCACATGCTCGGCGCCGCACTCGTGGTCGTCGCGCTCACGTACGCCTGCAGCGCGTTCTACACCCGGGCGCCGGGCCTGGTCCCGGCCGGCTGACGCGTCCGTCCACGGCGACCGCGGCTCTCCGGTCGCCGGGCCCCTGCCGCTGCGGACCGTTCAGTCCCCGGCGACCGCCGCGAGGACGGCCGCACGGGCGTCCGCCCCCGCCGCCACGGGCCGGACCGTGATCTCCATGGTGGCGAGCATGCGCTGCATTCCCGGGCCCATGTGGTGCGCCAGCACCGTGTCGACGTCGTGGTCCTTCAGGAAGCGGGCGATGCGGGCGTGGTGGGAGCCCTCGGTCCCCTCGTCGTGGGAGGCGTCCCAGCGCACGTCCGTCTCCTGCCAGGCAGTGATGGTGCCCGCGCTGACGGTGGCGACGGCGACGCGGGGGGCCTTGCCCCAGCTGTGGCCCGTGCGGCCCTCGGTGGTGACGGGAACGATGACGGTCATCGGTGCTCCTCTCGGTTCAGCCACGACGCACTCACCGGCCGCAGCGGTGCCCAGCCCTGGGCCCGGGCGCTCGCCGTGGCGAGGACGCCGACGACGGCGCTCGGGTTGTGGATCCGCCCGGCGTGGACCGCGCGGACGGCCTCGTCCAGGCTCACCCACACGGTGGGCATGTCCTTCTCCTCGTCGACGCGAGCGTACCGTTCGGCCTCCGCGACCTCGCTGACCTGGCGCGCGAGGTAGATGCGCAGCGACTCGTCCGAGCCGCCGGGCGTGGTGAAGTAGTCCACGAGGACGTCCCAGCGCCCGGCACGCAGGTCCGCCTCCTCGTACAGCTCGCGTGCGGCGGCCGCGGCGTGGTCCTCACCGTCGACGTCGAGCAGCCCGGCCGGGATCTCCCACAGCAGGGCCCGGACGGGGTGGCGGTACTGGCGGATGAGGAGGATCTCCTCCCCCGCCGGCCCCTCCCGCAGCGCCACGACGGCGACCGCCCCGGGATGCGCGAGGTACTCCCGCACCACCGGCTGATCGCCCGGGGTGAGGCGGACGTCGTCGGCGACGAGGTCGAAGACGCGGCCCTGGTGGATCCGCCGGTGCGTCAGGACCTCCCGGGAGGTGTCCCGCTCGTCCGCCGGGTTCATGCGGGGTCGGTCCCGGCGTCGGCCACGGCCCCGACCGGCTCCTCGTGCTCGAGGCCGACCGTCTCGGGGGCCTCGACCTCGAGGAGGCGGGTGGCGCGCTGGCGCTCGAGCGCCGCCCCGACCAGTCCCGCGAACAGCGGGTGGGCGCGGGTGGGCCGGGACTTGAACTCCGGGTGCGCCTGGGTGGCGATGAAGTACGGGTGGAGGGATCGGTCGAGCTCGACGTGCTCCACGAGGGAGGAGTCGGGCGACCGGCCGGAGATCTTCAGCCCCACGCTCTCCAGGGCGTCGCGGTAGGCGTTGTTGACCTCGTAGCGGTGCCGGTGGCGCTCGCTCACGCGCTCGGCGCCGTACACCTCGGCCGCGAGCGAGCCCGGCTCGAGCACCGCCTCGTAGCGGCCGAGCCGCATGGTGCCGCCGAGGTCGCCCTCGCCGCCGACGATGGCGAGCTGCTCCGCCATGGTGGCCACGACCGGGTCGGGGGTGTCGGGGTGGAACTCGGTGGAGCTGGCCTGGGCCAGGCCGAGGACGTTGCGGGCGACCTCGATGACCATCGCCTGCAGGCCGAGGCAGATCCCGAGCGTGGGGATCTCGTTGACGCGGGCGTGGCGCAGCGCACCGACCTTGCCGTCGATGCCGCGCACGCCGAAGCCGCCGGGCACGAGCACGGCGTCGACGCCGTCGAGGGCCTTGCGGGCACCCTCCTCGGTCTCGCACGTGTCGGCCGCGACCCAGCGGATCTGCACCTTGGCGCGGTGGTGGAACCCGCCGGCGCGCAGGGCCTCGGTGACGGAGAGGTAGGCGTCGGGCAGGTCGATGTACTTGCCCACGAGGGCGATCTCGACGTGCTCCTTGGGGTGGCGCACGCGCTCGAGGAGGCGGTCCCAGACCGTCCAGTCCACGTCGCGGAAGCTCATGCCCAGCCGGCGCACGACGTAGGCGTCGAGGCCCTCGGCGTGCAGCACGGCGGGGATCTCGTAGATGCTCGGGGCGTCCTGGCACTGCACGACGGCCTCACGGTCGACGTCGCACATGGCCGCGATCTTCGTCTTGACGCCCTCGGGGAGGTCGCGGTCCGAGCGGCACACGATGGCGTCGGGCTGGATGCCGATGGCGCGCAGCGCGGCGACGGAGTGCTGGGTGGGCTTGGTCTTGAGCTCGCCGCTGGCGGCGAGGTAGGGCACGAGCGAGACGTGGAGGAAGAACACGTTGTCGCGGCCGATGTCCTGGCGCACCTGGCGGGCCGCCTCGAGGAACGGCTGGGACTCGATGTCGCCGACCGTGCCGCCGATCTCGGTGATGATGACGTCCGGCGGCTCCTGGCCGTCGGACGGCTCCGCCTGGGCGCGCATGCGTGCCTTGATCTCGTCGGTGATGTGCGGGATGACCTGGACGGTGTCCCCCAGGTACTCCCCGCGACGCTCCTTGGCGATGACCGTGGAGTAGACCTGCCCGGTGGTGGCGTTGGCCTTGCCGGAGAGCTCGACGTCGAGGAAACGTTCGTAGTGGCCGATGTCCAGGTCGGTCTCGGTGCCGTCGTCGGTGACGAAGACCTCACCGTGCTGGAACGGGTTCATCGTGCCGGGGTCGACGTTGATGTACGGATCGAGCTTCTGCATCACCACCCGCAGCCCTCGGGCGCGGAGGAGGTGGCCGAGGCTGGAGGCCGTCAACCCCTTCCCCAGCGAACTCGCGACCCCGCCGGTGACGAAGATCTGGCGGGGGATGCTGGCCTGGTTCCCGGGTAGCCGGGCGGAATGGTTGACCACGGACTTCGACCCTAGCAGCGACGGGCGTGGGGCGCTTGCACACGCGCCCGGATGGACTGTGCGATCACCCACGCTCGAGTGCCGTGCCCCGCCGTGGACCGCGCGAATGCCCGTGCGGCGCGCCGACCCGTCACGCCTGGTACACCGACCACAGCTGGGCGAGCACGTCCTCGGGGCCGGGCAGGGCCCGGGCCCGGGCGCGGGAGGCGGCGCGCAGCGCGTCGCGGCGGGTGTCGGCGGCGAGGACCTGCGCGACGGCGGCAGCGAGGGCGGCGGCGTCCCCGCCGGGCACGAGCACGGCGGCGTCCCCGGTCACCTCGCGCGTGCCGCCCACGTCCGTGGCGACCACGGCGGCGCCGGCGCGCAACGCCTCCTGCACGGCGAGGGGCTGGCCCTCCCATGTGGCGGTGGAGACGACGACGTCCGCGGCGGCGAGGAGGTCCGGGACGTCGTCGCGCCTGCCCAGGAGGTGGACGGGCAGGTGCTCCCGCTCGGCACGGGCGGCGAGGGTCTCGCGCAGGGGTCCGTCGCCGACGACGACCCACCGCCACGTCCCCGACGACGTCGCGTGGCGCCTGGGCCGGTCCCCGCCCTCGAGGATCGCGGCGGTGTCCGCGAGCAGGTCGAGGCCCTTCTGCGGGGCCAGGCGCGCGACCGTGAGGACGAGCCGTTCGCCGTCGGCCATCCCGAGCGCGCGACGCACACGGGCCGGGTCGGTGGTCGGTGCGGGCCGCGCCGGGGCGGGGACGAGCGCCCGCACCGTGGCGCGTGCCCCCATCGCGCCCATCCGGTCCACCAGGTCGCCGCTGACCCCGAGCACGACGTCGGCGCCCGCTGCGACGACGCGTTCGAGGACGCCGGCGACGGCCCGCACGCACCGGCCCCCCACGGGGAGGTTGTGCAGCGTGACCACGAGGCGGGGGCCGCCGGGCCCGGCCAGCGCGAGGACGGCCAGCGCCCCGGCGCGCAGGCCGTGCGCATGCACGACGTCGGCCCCGCGGGCGAGGCCGCGGATCCGGGCGACGGTGGCGACGTCGCCGAGGCGCGGCCGGTCGGTGATGTCGACGACGGCGGCCCGCACCCGGTCGCTGCCACGCCCGCTCCGGCGCAGGGGGGCCAGGACGTCGGCCGGTCCGGCGAGGACCACGATGTCGCCGTGCTCTCCCGGGCGGGGCAGGGCGCCCAGCGGCCGGCTGCCGGTCGCCAGCAGGGCGCTGATCTCGCGCACGTGGCGGCCCACCCCGCCGGCACTCGATCCGGTCAGCTGCAGCACCCGCATGTCAGTCCTCTCCCTCATCGGTCAGTATTGCGCGGGTCCAGCCCGGCTCCGGGTCGCTCGACCAGGCGCGCACCCGCCAGGTGTCGCGGTCGAGCACGAGCCCGGCCAGCGTGGTGGGCAGCAGGGCGAGGACGGCCCCTGCCGTCCCCGCGAGCACGGCGCCCACCGCTCCGGTCCCCGCGGCGCCCAGCACCACCTCGGTGACCAGCCGACCGGCCACGGCCCCGACGAGGGCGCCACCGCCGGCGACGAGGAGCGTGCGAGCCAGGCCGCGGACGCTCCCGGGGCCGCCCACCCGGCGCACGGCCACCAGCAGCAGCACACCGGCCGTGGTCATGCCGAGCGAGGAGGCGGCGGCGAGCGCGGTGAGCGTCGCAGTCGCGTCGGTCCCGGCGACGAGGGCTCGGACGAGGAGCCACGAGCCGACGCTGACCACACCCCACCCCGCCGCCGTCGCCAGGACGGCGGCGCGGCCCTGGTCGACGGCGTACAGGGCCCGGCTGAGGTGGAAGACCAGGGCGTAGCCGAGGATGCCCGGGGCGAACCAGGCGATCGTGGCGGTCATGCCGCTCATGTCGTCACGCAGCGAGAAGATCGCGCTGGCGGCGGGGGCGACGGCGAGCAACAGGGCGGCACCGGCCAGGGCGACGCCGGTGACGAGACGGGTCGAGCCGGCCGTCATCGCCGCGAAGCCGCGGGTGTCCCCGGCGCCGGCCCGTTCGGACAGGCGCGGGAAGACCGCGGTGGAGAGCGGGACGGCGAGGACGGCGTAGGGCAGGAGGTACACCGCCTGGGCGTAGCGGTAGATGTTGATGGTGCCGACACCGCCGTAGGTGTTGGCCAGGTAGAGCACCACGACGACGCTCAGCTGCTGGGCGAGGAGCGCCCCCAGCCCCGCGGCGGCGAGCCGCCCCGCCCGGCGCGCCACACCGGGCGGGAAGCGCCACGACGGGCGGGCGCGGACCCCGGCGCGAAGGACGGCGGGCAGCTGGCACAGGCTCATGGCCGCGACGCCGGCGGTGGTGCCCCACGCGAGCCAGGCCACGGCGTCGGCGGTGAGCGCGGCGGGGTCGTCCTGGCGGCCGGCGGCCAGCACGCCGAAGGCGAGGTAGGAGGCGATGACGACGATGGAGGACAGCAGCGGGGCGAACGCCGGCCAGAAGAACTTCCGCTGTGCCTGGAGCACCCCCGAGAGGACGACGCCGACCCCGTAGAAGGGGATCTGCAGCGCGAAGACGCGCAAGAACGTGGTGGTGAGCTCGCGGGTCGCGTCGTCGGTGCCGGCGGCGAGCAGCCCGGCGAGCGGGTCGGCGAGGGCGAGCACGAGCACCGTCAGGGGTGCCAGGACGCTCAGGGTCCAGCTGAGCAGGGCGGCGACGGTGCGGTCGACGTCGGTGCGCAGGTGCTGCGCGAGCGGGGCCGCGAGCAGGGGGACGACGACCCCGGCGAGGGCACCGCCGGCGGCGACCTCGAAGAGCACGTTCGGGACGGTGTTGGCGGTCTCGTACGCGGTGGCCGTGGCGGAGGAGCCGAGGGTCCAGGACTGCACGAGCCACCGCACGAAGCCGACGGCGCGGGAGAGCAGGGTGATGGCCGCGATGAGGCCCGCGGCGCCGAGGAGGCCGCCGAGCATGCCCCGCAGCCGGCCGGCCACCATCAGCGGGTGCGGCGCCCCAGCGCGTCCAGCCTGGCCAGCGCGGGGGTGGAGTCGATGACGCGGGAGAAGCTGACCCTCTCGCTGAGCAGCGTGAGGGTGACGACGGTGGTGAGTGCCGCCGTCCGCAGCGCGCGCGAGGGGTGGGCGGCGAGGGCCACGCCGACCAGGGCGCCGACGGCATTGGAACCGGTGTCGCCCAGCATGCTCCGTTCGGCGAGGTCGTCCGGCAGCGCGGCACCGGCGACGCCGAGGGCGGTGGCGGCGACCGTGCCGTGGGCGGTCCCTGCCCCGCCGAGCGCGAGGGGTGCGGCGACGGCGGTGGCGACCTTGAGCGCCCGCCCGGGTCGCAGGTCGAAGAGGTTGTGCAGGTTCGCCGTGCCCGCGACCAGCGCGGCCCCCGTGGCGGTGTCGAGCGCCCGGAGGAGCGGGCGGCCCTGGCGTGGGGTCAGCACGGCCGCGGCGAGGAGTGCACCGGCACCGATGCCGGCGATCTTCAGCGCACCGGTGGTCAGCCGACCCTGGCGCAGGGCGCCGAGGTGGCCGCGCAGCCCCTTGGTGCTGCGCTGCTCGGGGTCGTCGTCGAGATCGTCGACCAGGCCGGCGAGGGCCGCCGCCCCGGCCGCCAGGGCCGCGGCGGCGGCGGCGCGCCCCGGCGTCGCGGCGCCTGGGCGCGGCGGGTGCCCCGTGGCGCCTGCCGAGGGCCACCGCGTGCCGGCGAGGCAGAGAGGGGCGAGCGCCGAGGCGGCGCCGACGGCGGCCCCCCCGAGCAGACTCACCGGGCGGCCGGTGTAGTTGCTGCGGTCCCATCGCACCCGCCCGCCGGGGGGCCGGTCCTCCAGCGCGGCGCCCGCCACCGTGGTCGCGGCGGCACCGAGGACCGCCGGGAGGGTGAGGTCGAGCGCGCGGCTCATGCGGTGCCGTCGGCGGGGGGCGTGGTCCCGTCCGTGGGAGTCGCGGTGCCGTCGGGCGGGGCATCGGCGCCGCCCACGGGCGGCTCCTGCGACACCGGGGTGAGGTCGACGCGCGGCGGCATCGGGTCCTCGGCGCCCGACTGGAAGCCGTAGTGGCCGCGGGCTCCGGAGATCGACACGGCGACGGCGAGCGGGGTGGAGATCGTGGCGGTCACCTCGCCGACGGAGTCCACCGTGGTCACGGTGGCGGACGCGGCGTCGTCGGCCCGCACGGCCTCGACCAGGTCCAGGTCGGTCACGGCGGCCCCCACCGTCACGGCCGGTGCGACCTCCCCGAGGGCTGCGGCGAGGCGCACGTGGGCGGCGAGGACCTCGCGCAGGGCGTCGACCTCCTCCGCCGGCGTGGTCTCGGCCGGGGCCTCGGCGGGGCGCGGTCCGACGAGCACCGTGGCATCGGCCGGGCCGGTCAGCTCGCTCGTCACGGTCACCAGGGGCACGTTCGCGGAGGTGAGGAGGTCGAGGAGGGTCACGGCGTCGGTGCTGAGGGTGTCCCCGGCCGGCTCCTGGCCGGGCTCGGCGACGGCGGCGTCCGTGAGCGCATGCCCGAGCGCCAGCCCGAAGATGGTCTCGACGTCGACGTCCTGCGCCGGCTGCGGGTCGAGGTAGCCGAGCAGCTGCCCGGCGAAGCTCTGACGGAACGCCCGGGAGTCCGGGTCGGTCCACGCCTCGGTGACGGCGACCTCACCGGTGAGCCGCGCGCCGGCCGTCGCGAGGTCGTTGCGCACGCTCTCGACGTCCCCGGGGTCGGCCCCCGGCAGCGTCACGACCATCACGCCGCGGTCGGTGAGGCGGTCCGCCAGCAGGACGGGTGCGGCCGACTCGATGTACGTGGTGCGCTCGGTGACGTCGGCGACGGCGCCCTCGAGATCGCCCCGCAGGCGCTCCCGGTCCGCACGCAGGTCGTCCACCTGCCCGGTGAGGCTGTCGCCGATGGTGCTGTTCAGCGGCCCGGCGCCCAGCACGATCCCGACGGCCAGCGCGAGGAACACCGCGATCAGCGAGACGATGTGGTAACGAAAATCGATCACGTGAGGACTTCTCTCCTGCTCAGGTCGTGGACGTCGAGGGCACGAAGCCCAGCAGTATGCGGACCTGGTTCACCAGGTCGTCGAACCAGGCACCGCCCAGGCCGAAGAGGGTCTGCCCGACGTTCGTGGCGGCGAGGGCCACCACGAGGGCCACCAGGCCGGCCAGGGCGAGCAGCACGAGCTGCCATGTCCCGATGCGGTTGCGGTAGAGCTGGGAGACACCCTTGGCGTCGATGAGCTTGCTGCCGATGCGGAGCCGGGTGAGGAACGTCGAGGCCATGCCGGAGCGCCCCTTGTCGAGGAACTCGATCATCGTGTCATGGGTTCCCACGGCGACGATCAGCTTCGCGCCGAGGTCGTCGGCGAGCAGCATCGCGATGTCCTCGCTGGTGCCGGTGGCCGGGAAGACGACGTGCTCGACGCCGAGGTCGGCGACGCGGCGTGCCCCCGGGGCGCGGCCGTCGCGGTAGGCGTGCACGACGATCTCGGCGCCGGACCTCAGGGCCTTGTCGGAGACGGAGTCCATGTCGCCGACGATCATGTCCGGGGTGTGGCCCGCCTCGATGAGCGCGTCGGCGCCCCCGTCCACGCCGACCAGGACCGGCCGGTACTCCCTGATGTAGGACCGCAGCATGGCCAGGTCCTCCTTGTAGTGGTAGCCGCGGACGACGACCAGGACGTGGCGGTCGGCCACCTTCGTGTGCACCTTCGGCACGCCCACGCCGTGGACGAGCAGGTCACGCTCGCGGCTGACGTAGTCCATCGTGTTGGCGGCGAACGCCTCGAGCTGGACGGACAGGCCCTCGCGCGCCTCGGCCATGGCGGCCTCGACGCTGGCGGCGTCCTGCACGGCACCCTCGGCGAGGAGCTTGTCGCCGGTGCGGACCTCGCCGCCGTCGACGGTGACGTCCTGGCCGTCGCGCAGGGCCATGACGGCGGGCCCGAGGTCGTCGACGAGGGGGATGCCCGCCTCGACCAGGATGCCCGGGCCGAGGTTGGGATAGCGCCCCGAGGTCGAGCGGGCGGCATTGAGGACGGCGGCCGGCCGGCAGGCGACGAGGGCCTCCGCCGAGACGCGGTCGATGTCCTGGTGGTCGATGACCGCCACGTCGCCAGGGCGCAGCCGCTTCGTGAGGTCCTTCGTGCGCGGGTCGACGCGGGCCGGACCACGCGTGCCGCCGTCGAGAGCGGGCTCTCGGCGGCGACGGAAGTGAGCAATCACCCGCTCATGGTCGCACGGACGACTGCTCGAGCAGCTCAGCGGCATGCCGGAGAGCGGCGCTGGAGTCCTCCTGGCCGGAGAGCATCCGGGCCAGCTCGCGGACCCGGTCGGGCCCGTCGACGACGGTGACGTCGGTGGCGGTGACGGCCCCGTCCGCGTCGGTGGCGTCCTTGCGGACCACGAGGTGCCGGTCGGCGAACGCGGCGACCTGGGCGAGGTGCGTGACGACGATCACCTGGGCGCCCCGGGCGAGCCGGGCGAGCCGGTGGCCCACCTCGATCGCGGCCTTGCCGCCGACGCCGGCGTCGACCTCGTCGAAGACGAAGGTGCGCGGTGCGCCGTCCGGGCCGTCGGGGCTCGCACCGTCGGTGGCGAGCGCGACCTCGATGGCGAGCATGACCCGCGACAGCTCGCCGCCCGAGGCGCCCTGGCCCAGCGGGCGTGCCGGGGCACCAGGGTGGGCGGCCAGGAGCAGCTCGACGTCCTCACCGCCGTGCGGGCCGGGTTCGGGCAGCGGGGCGAGGCGGGCGCTCAGGTGGGCGCCGCGCATGGCGAGTCCGGCGAGCTCGGCGTCGACCGCCGCGGCGAGCCGGTCCCCCACGGTGCGGCGGGAGGCGGTGAGGGCGGTGGCCGCCGCGGTCAGCGCCTCGGTGGCGCGGGCGAGCCGGTCGCGGAGTACCTGGCCGGTGTCCTCCGGGCCGTCGAGGTAGGCGAGCCGGGCCCGGGCGCGCTCCGCCCAGGCGAGGGCGGCGTCGACGTCGGGCCCGTGGGTGCGGGTGAGCTCGGTCAGGGCGGCGCGCCGCTCGTGGACGGCGGCCAGGCGCGCCGGGTCGGCGTCGAGGTCGGCGAGGTACCCGGCGAGCTCGGTGCCGACGTCGGAGAGGAGGTAGGCGACCTCGGCGAGGCGCTGGGACCACTCACCCAGGGCGGCGTCGTCGTCGGCGGCCTGGTCGAGGCTGCGACGGGCGGACTCCACGAGCGTGCTGGCGTCGATCTCGTCGGGGCCGTCGGCGCCGCCGGTGAGCGCCTGGTGCGCGTGCCCGGCGGCTGCGCGCAGTTCCTCGACGTTGCCCAGGCGCTGGGCCTCCTCCTTGAGCGCCCGGTCCTCCCCCGGCAGGGGCTCGAGCGCGTCGATCTGGTCGAGCCCGGCCCGCAGGAGCGCGATCTCCTGCTCGCGCGCCCCGGCCGCCTCCGCCCACTCGCCGAGCTCGGTGCGGGCCGCGACGAGATCTGCGTAGGCCGCGCGGTACGCGGCGTACCGCGCGGCGTGCGTCGCTCCGCCGAACGCGTCGAGCGCCGCCCGCTGCTGGGCGGGGGCGCGGAGCCGGAGCTGCTGGGACTGGCCGTGGACGGTGACCATCTGCTCGCCGATCTCGGCGAGGACGGCGGTCGGCACCGTCCGGCCACCGAGGTAGGCCCGGGAACGGCCCTTCGCCGGGACGGTGCGCACGGCGAGCAGCTCGCCGTCCTCCACGGCGGCGCCCGCCTCGGCGGCGCGCTCGGCGGCGGCGCTGCCCTCGGCCACGGAGAACGCCCCCTCCACGAAGGCCTGCTCGGCACCGCGGCGCACGAGCGCCGGGTCGGCCCGGCCGCCGAGGAGGAGGTCGAGGCTGGTGAGCACCATGGTCTTGCCGGCGCCGGTCTCACCCGTGATGACCGTGAAGGTGGGGGCGAGGTCGAGCTGGGCCGCGGCGATCACGCCGAGGTTCTCGATGCGGACCTGCTCGATCACGCGGGGCTCCGGGGCGTGCGCCAGCCGGTGACCGGGAGGTTGAACTTCGCCACGAGCCGGCCCGAGAAGGGTGCGGGAAACAGGCGCGCGAGCCGCACGGGCTGCGTGCCACGTCGGACCTGGATCCGGGTGCCCGGCGGGGCCAAGAGGGTGCGGCGCCCGTCGCACCAGATGACGCCGCCGGTCTGGTCGTATGCCAGCACCTCGACCTCGAGCACGGAGTTCGGACCGACGACCATCGGGCGGGTGAAGAGCGCGTGCGCCGCGATGGGCACCACGAGCAGCGCCTCGACGTCGGGCCACACGACGGGGCCGCCGCCGGAGAACGCGTACGCGGTGGAGCCGGTCGGGGTGGCGAGCACGATCCCGTCGCACCCGAGGGTGGAGACCTCCCGCCCGTCGACGCCGAGGGTCACCTCGACCATGCGGGCGCGGGTGCTCTTCTCCACCGCGACCTCGTTGATGGCCCAGTCGCGCTGCTCGTCCCCGTCCGGGGTGCGGGCGACGACGTCGATCGTCATCCGCTCCTCGACGGTGTAGTCGCGGGCGACGACCCGGGCGACGACGTCGGGCAGGGCCTCGGGCTCGGCCTCGGCGAGGAACCCGACGTGACCCAGGTTCACCCCCAGCAGAGGGACGTCGAAGGTGCGGGCCAGCTCGGCGGCCCGCAGGAGCGTGCCGTCCCCCCCGAGGACCATCACGAGCTCGGCGTCCTCCGCGGTGCCGTCGCGGATGACCTCGATACCCTGCGCCCGCAGGTCCTGGCTGACGCGGTCCGCCGCGACGACGGCCTCGTCCCGGCCCTCGTGGCTGACCACGAGGATGCGGCGGCTCATGTGTTCTCCTCGTGGTTGTCGAAGCTGTGGGTACTCCCTGCCGGGCCGGTGCGGATGGCCGCGTCGATGGCCCCGGTGAGCGCGTCATCGTGCAGGGCGCCCGGGTGCTCGCGGCGCAGCGCGATGAAGTACTCCACATTCCCGGACGGCCCGGGCAGCGGGCTCGGGACGACGGCCCACGTGTCGAGCCCCAGTTCGGCGGCGGCGGCCGAGACGGTACGGACGGACTCCGCGTGGAGCGCCGTCTCACGGACGACGCCGCCGCTGCCGAGGCGTGCCCGGCCGACCTCGAACTGCGGCTTGACCATGAGGAGGAGGTCGGCGTCCGGCGCGGCCGCCCGGGCGAGCGCCGGCAGGACCAGGGTGAGCGAGATGAAGGACATGTCCCCCACGACCAGCCCGGGTGCCGGGGCCACCTGCGCCGGCTCGAGCGTGCGGACGTTGGTGCGGTCGAGGACGGTCACGCGGGGGTCTGCCTGCAGCCGCCAGGCGAGCTGACCGTACCCGACGTCGACGGCGACGACGTGCCCCGCGCCGCGCCGGAGCAGGACGTCGGTGAATCCCCCGGTGGAGGCACCGGCGTCGAGGCAGCGGCGGCCCGCGACCGTGGGTGCGGCATCGCCGAGGGCGTCGAGCGCGCCCGCGAGCTTGTGCGCGCCGCGCGAGACGTAGTCGTCCTCCTCGGCGGTGTCGACCAGCAGCGCCTGGGCGGGGTTCACCTGGCGCGCAGGCTTGGTGACCACCTGACCGTCGAGGAGCACATGCCCCGCGGTGAGCAGCTCGCCGGCGTGCTGGCGCGAGCGGGCCAGCCCCCTGCGGACCAGCTCGGCGTCGATGCGGATCAGGCGGGCCACGTCAGCTCTCGGCGCCCGTCAGCCGCGCCGACAGGTGCGAGTGGATGGCCTCGAAGACGGCGACCTGCTCCGCGAGCGGGGTGCCGTCGAGCTCGTCGAGCTGCTCGAGGGGGTCCTGCTCGTTCCGGCGCGGTCGGAGGTCGGCAGGGGTGGGGGGCTGCGTCACAGTCGTCTCCTTCCGGACCGGTCGGGTGGGTCGAGTAGAGGTTATCGCGGCGCGACGACCTCGAGCAGCGGCACGTGAGCGGCCGTGAGCACGGCGCCGGCGTCCACCGAGGCCCAGGCGGCGGCGGTGATCGCCCGCCACGCGTCGAGCGACACGACGGCGGGCTCGTGGGCGTCGAGCGTGATCGACGCGGTTCTGCCCCGCAGTTCCACGTGGGGCTCGGGCCCGGCGACCCGGGCGGCTGCCACCCCACAGGTCCACCAGCCGTCGGCGCCGAGCGCCGGGGCCGGGTGGGTCTCGGCGAGGCTGCGCAGGTCCACGGCGAGGTAGCTCGGCCGCTCCTGGGGTGCGGCGAGGACGACGTCGCGCGCATCGCTGACGCCGGTGAGCACGTGCAGGCCGGGGATCCCGGCGGCCTGCGCGCCGGCGAGGTCGGTGTTGAGCCGGTCCCCGACGGCGAGGGCGCGTCCGCCGCCGCCCTTGACCACGGCCTGGTGGAAGATCTCCGGCTGAGGCTTGCCGGCCGAGACGGGCACGACGCCGGTGGCGTTGACCACCGCGGCGACGAGCGACCCGTTGCCTACCGCCATCCCCCGCTCGGTGGGGAGGGTCGCGTCGAGGTTGGTCGCGACGTAGCGCGCCCCGGCAGCGATGGCGTAGACCGCCTCGCTGAGGTCGCGCCAGCCGATCTCCGGGGAGTAGCCCTGGACCACGGCGACCGGACCGTCCGCCGCGGTGTCCGCCAGCCGGAAGCCCGCCTCGGTCAAGGCGCTGCGCAGCCCGGCGCCGCCGACAGGGAGGACGACCGAACCGGCCGCGAGCTCCTCGGCGAGGATGGCGGCCGCCGCCTGCGAGGACGTCATGACCTCTTGCTCTGCGGTCGGTATGCCCAGCGACGTGAGCTGGTCGGCAACGGTCCGGGGCTCACGCGCGGCGTTGTTCGTCACGAACATCATCCGCATGCCGTGCGCACGGGCCGCGGCGACCCCCTCGTCCGCGTGCTCGACAGGCTCCGCCCCCCGGTAGCAGACCCCGTCGAGGTCCATGAGGGCGAGGTCGTAGGCGGCCGCGAGCGGGACGTCGCTCCCCAACAGGGAGGTGGGCGTGGTGGCGGTCAAGCGGTCACTCCTTCTCGCGGGGTTCCTCGGGCAGTCCGAGCTGCAGCTCGGACTGCGCGAACGCCCCATCCTCGTCCACCGGCTCCGACTCATCCACCGGCTCCGACTCATCCACCGGCTCATCGATGCCATCGGCGAGATCGACCACGATGATCTCATCCTCGACGACGGGCTCCGGGCCGGCGGCGTGACGCAGCGCGTCGGCCTCGTCCGTACGCCCGAGCTCCTCGAGACGATCGGCGCGCACCAGCGAGATACGCCGGAGCAACTCCGGGTCCCGCACGGCGTCGAGCAGCGGAGACTCGAGAACCAGCAGTCCTGCCTCGCTCTCGTCGAGGTCCGCACGGGCGCCACTCGCCACGAGCGCCAGCTCGACCCGGTCACTCTCCGACAGCGTCTTCATGTCAGTCTCTGTCACGATGGCGAGTGCACGCTCAGGCCGGCCCAGACCACGCTCACAGTCCGCCTCCATCGGGCGGTGCGCATCGATGCCCGAGAGCCTACGGACGGTGCGGAGTTCGCGAAGGGCCTCCGCGAATCGGTCGGTTGCGTATGCGGTGATTGCGAGTGACTCCCGCACGACGTCGACCCGACCCGCGCGTCTCATCGCGGCCTGGGCGTGCTCATAAGCAAGCTCTGGCTCGGTGTCGATGAGCCGCCCCGCCATCACGAGGTGGCGAGCGACGAGATCTGCGTTGTTCTTGCTCAGCGTGCGAAGCGGTCCGCGTGCGGCCCGGTCGAGCATCTGCGGCTCGACGTCATCCGGAAGTTCCGGCTCGTCCGGGCGTGCGTCCCTGACATCCTGCGGCGGCCGCGACGTGCGGCTCGGCCCCGCCTGGTAGCCGCCCTCACGACGAGGGCCGGAGTCACCGTCGCGACGCGGACCGGACTGGTAGCCGCCCTCGCGGCGGGGACCGGACTGGTAGCCCCCCTCGCGGCGGGGACCAGACTGGTAGCCGCCCTCGCGGCGGGGACCAGAGTCACCGTCACGACGAGGACCGGACTGGTAGCCGCCCTCGCGGCGGGGACCAGACTGGTAGCCGCCCTCGCGGCGGGGACCAGAGTCACCGTCACGACGAGGACCGGACTGGTAGACCCCCACGCGACGAGGA
>NZ_JBTSDU010000010.1:0-44388 GCF_054605595.1 Georgenia sp.
CCGCCGGATTCCCCTCCACGCTCGACGACCACATCGACCGCGTGTCCGTCGTCGAGGATCTGCCGCAGCAGGTCTGCCGAGTCCTGGGCGGAGGCAGCGCGCGCCGTCCCGACTTCACCCGCGACCTGGGCGCTCCATCCGCGGAGCAGGTCGATGATGCCGTCGCGGTCGACGTCACCGTTCCTAGCGGACATACCATCGCCCCCGTCCGGACTCCCGACGAGGAACCGTGCTAGGTCCCCCACCAGGGCCTCGCCGACCGGGCCGCCGGCCACCGGTGCCCCACGGTGCACGCGGACGGACCGCCGTGCAGGTGATTGTGCTGTAGCCCGCTCGGACACGTCCTCCGCGGTCTCGTTGCCGTCACTGTCGACGACCGCCGACCGGAAGATCGCGGCGTCGCTGTCGACCACGACGACGTCCTCGGGTCGCAGCCGGACTTCGTCGAACCTGGTGCTCTCATACCCGGTGACCTCACCGCGGCGGATGACGAACAGGCGCCGGAACTTCGGCGCGGTGACATCGGTGCTCGCCCGGACGACAGCCCGGGCCTCGCCCAGGCGAACGGGAAAGAGCTCGTGCGGCTGGGGCGGCGTGGCCTCGAGGAGCCTCGCGGCACTGACGACGTCCTCCGGCAGCCCATGCCGGACGATCACGCCCGCGCTCAGGTCCTCGGAGAGATCGTCGCTGAGCCAGAGCTCGAGGTCGTGGTCGGCGAAGAGTGCATCCGACGTGCGTGCCCAGAGGGAGACGTTCCACGGCTCCAAGCGGTGCAGCGCGATCCGGCGCTCGCTGGCGGTCGGCGCCGGGTCGCCCGCGGCGCTCCCACGGATCTCCCACGGTGCCAGCCCCGCTGGGCTCTCCGCACGGCGTTCGAGCCAGTCATGGGCCAGTGAGAGGTCCTCCGCCCGGTAGGGTGCGACGTCGGCGTCCTTCACCCGCATGATGTCCGGGGGCACGATCACCGTGACCGGACCGCTCGCCCTGGTCCCCGACCGGTTCGTTCGGCCGGCCCGCTGGGCGATCGCGGAACCGGGGGCGAGGGTCGTGACGAGGGCGGCGAAGTCCATGTCGACGCCCACCTCGACCGTCTGGGTGGCGACGAGGACGTCGACGCCGGGGTCGCCGCCGTGGGTGAACAGCAGCGGGTGGTCGGCACGAAGCCGTTCCAGGTCCCACGGTCGCATGCGGCCGACGATCTGCATGACCTCGAGAGGCTCCCTCGCGCGTTCGCTGGCCGTCTCCGGGACAGTGAGGCGAGCAAGCCGATCCCGAACCTCGGTGGCCAGGCGGACGTTATTGACGACGCAGCCTACGGTCGCGCCCGCCGCTGCGCGTGCCGCCAGGACCTCCGCCACGACGGCGTCGGCCAGGTCCTTCAGGCCCTTACCGGTGCCCGCCCAACCCTCGCTCGTCCGAAGTCGGACCGGCTTGGGCCGGGTGAGCCGCGCCTGCAGGATCGGCTCACGCTCGAGATCGGACTCGAGGACGCCGACGGAGGTGAGCTGCGCGGTGTCCTGCGTGGCGGTCATGGCCGTGACCTGGAGCGGGGGTAGCCCGAGTCTCGCGGCGTCGGGACCGACCAGCTCGGCGACGCGGCGGGCCGTGGTGAGCAGCTGGCGGTTGAGGTGTGCCTCGTCGAGGACGATGACACTGTCGATCGCGAGCAGACCTGCCTCACGGGGATGAGCAAACGTCGTCGAGCCATAGCCGTTGAACAGCAGCCGGCTGCCCCACATGTCGGGCGTCGCCGCGATGACCTGGCAGATACTCGGTGAGTCGAGCCAGCTGGACGACGCCACCGTGCCGCCGCGTAGGCGCACAACTCCGAGCGGACTCCAGTCGCCGTCCGGGCTGACGTGCACGTCCAGCGGCTCGGTCCACAGACTCCGCAGCATCGTCGCGACCGTGCGGAGCTCGGGGGCCGCGTCCGCGTCGCGGAGCGCGTCTCGCAGCCGGGCGGCGATCCGGCTCGCCCGCTGCTCGTGGCTGTCGACCAGCGCCCGGCGATCCACGGTCACCACCAGCCGTCGCGGAAGACGCCGCAACGGTTCGGGATCGTGGAGTGTCAGTGCGGTGGCGAAAGTATGGATGTCGATGGCTGCGCTCTTCCCGGCTCCGGTCGGGGCATCGATCTGGTCGGGCCACTGCCGGTGGGTGACGAGGTGTTCGAGCAGGCGCTCCTGCCAGGCGAAGGGTGGGCGATCGTCGTTGAGGGCGCGGAAGTAGGCGCCGAAGTCGGTGAGTTCGAGCGTCATCGGTGTCTCCAGACGTCAAGGACCGGTGCTGCGACGTCGACCGGGGTGAGGAGACCGCCACCGAGGTGGCGGCTCTGCCCGATCGCTGCCAGCACACCGGCAGGGGCAAGATCGCCCAGGTGCACGGTGGTGATGTACGGCTGGACGAGGTGGCCGCTGGAGACCTTGTGGACGTAGCGGTCCACGTGCGAAGTCGTCAGCCGGCGCACGTCGTAGACCTCCACGCCGTGCTCGCGGGCGGCGTCCGAGAGAGCGAGGAAACGGGCATCCCTACCCAGGCCCGACGTCTCCGCCGTCCCGAGGGCGTCGCGCCAGGTGAGCGCGATGGACAAGGTCGTGGCATCCGTGAGGCTCCACTGCCCGCGACGGGGCGGGCGCGCCTCGTGCACGGCCGGGTGGCTCACCCAGCACCGGGTCAGGCCCTGCTCGGGCGGCGTCCAGAATGCCGCCGCGTCGATGAGTCGCCTGCCGTCGGCGCGGAGACGGTGCACCCGACCGCCCGGGCCCCGCACGATGTCGAGCACCCGAACGGCGTCGTCGACGGCTTGGACGGAACCCGGATCGGCGCCCGTGGGAAGGCTCACGACGAACGCCTGCTGGCCATCGAGGCGGTACCGCATCGCGGGATGGTCGTCGATCACGTGGATGGCTACGCGGTTCGCCGGGAGCGGCACTCCCTCGTGGTAGTGCCCGGTAAGGATCGCCGGGGCGTCGTCGCCGTGGACGGAGATGAGCGCGCGGTGCAGCGCCACCGCCCACGCCACCCGCCGGTCGAGCGGGATCGGGTCGGCGTCGACGATTGGGAGCACCCAGGCCGCGGACCACGGCGCCGCTCCCCTCGCTGTCGAGCGCACCTTCACATACCGCCGCCGCCGGGCGCCGGCCGCAACCGTTCCCGGCCGGTTGTCGTCCTCGTCCGTCTTCGCCCGGTCCTGTGCCGTCGAGGGGGGCTTTGCATTGCTGCGCTCGTGGTGCGCGGAGATGAGAGCCTCCGTCCGACCGGGCGTCGGTGCGTCGAGGTCGACATCGGTGGCCCGAGAGGTCCCGAGCCGTGCGTCGGGGTCATGCATGTGCGTGTACTCCGCGTCCGTGGACTCCACGCGCAGCCGAACAGGCGAGTCGGACTGACCGAGATAGGGCACGTCCGGGCACAGGTCACCGAGGGCCTCCCGGACGGGCCGGGGCGGGTCCTGCGCCCAGACCCACATGATCTCCTCGCCGAGCGCGACGGACTCGTTGTCCCGCTTCGCGGACACCTTCGTCCCGCGCCTCTTCGGCTTGAGCAGGCCCATGTCGCGGTAGGCCGAGTTGGTAGCGGGGTTGCGACGGGTGAGTGTAGGCAACACGAGACCGTCCGGCGGCGTCGCCTCGAGCCAGGCGAGGGCGGACATCGACGGTTCGGACGGACGCAACGCTCCGCCGTCCTCGACGGCGTAGCTGCCCTGCCCGGCCGCGCTGAGGAGCGCCGAGTGTAGACGGAGAGGGGATGGCCACGGGTCCTGCTCCCCGGTGCCGACGTGCCCGCGGTACGCGCCGAGCGGGAAGTGCGCGACGATCGCGAAGGACATCACTCGGCTCCGGACGCGTCGTCCTCGACCCCGGCAACGATGGCTGGGTCGCCCATGACAGCGAAGACCTGCCCGTGCCAGTCCAGGCCGGCGTGCTCACCGGCGTCGGCGAGAGCGGCGGCGAGGAGTGCGTCGGCCTCGGCGATGTCCGGCAGCACGACGTCCTCATGGTGCCCGTTACGCCGGTCGATCGAGGTCGACGACGGCGCGGCCTCCACCAGGTGGCAGTGGGCACGGAGGTAGAGCTCGGCGTGTGACCGCACGAGTCCGTTCAGCGCGAGCGCGGCGAGCAAGGCGCGGATGGCGGAGTCTCCGCGCGGTCCGGCGCCGAAGCGGATCTGGCGCAACGTGGCGAAGCTGAGCACGTTCGACCGGATGATCTGGGAGCACGAGACCCCGCCGAGCTGGCTGAGTGATGGCGGAATGCCGCCAAATCCGAGAGCAGAGGCCGAGGTGGTCTCCCCTCCCTTGAGCTTTGCCGCCGCCTTGACGATGTCGCCGTAGGTCTTCGGGCTGAGCTCGTCCCGCTGGGCCTCGGCAAGGCCACGCAGCGCGGTGCCGCCCACCTGGGCACGCATACCGACCGGGTCGACGCGCGCGCCACCCTTGCGGGGGCTCGGCGAACCCTCTCGCTGGTCGGCGAGCACGCCGACGATCTCGCCGGTGACCGCGCTGGCCCACCGTCCCTGGCGCGTCTTACGGGAGGCATCCCAGGAGCCGAGCACGAGAGAGATAGGGCTGAGGTTGAGCAACGCACTGGCGTTGAGGGGGTTGGCGTCGCGCGCGGCCCGGTACCGTGCGTCATCGGTGGTGGGTTCGCCATCGACCGTGCCAGCCCGTATGTGGGCGTCGAACGCACGGTGAGGAAGGGTGAGGTCGGAGTAGATCTCCGCCTGTCCGTCCCGCTCGTAGGTGACCTCGATCCGGGGGATCCGCCCAAGCGCTGGGTGGCCGTCAAGGATCGCTCCGGCGATCGCGGCCTCGATCCGGTTGCCCTGGCTCTGCGAGGAGTCGATGAGAACAGTGCGTCGGGCCTCGCCGTCGACGTAGCGGGTGTCGTACACGTAGGTCTGGTCGCTGCCGCGCGCGGTGACGTACTTGGCCGGGGCGACCGCGGCGTGCGGACCGGCGGCCGGTGCCAGGGCAGTGACGGAGCTCAGTGCGCTCGGACCGCCGGCGCTCGTGGCCTCGTGGAGCATGGCAAGGTCGATCGTGGACATCAGGACTCCTTCAACGTCGAGGTCTGCGCGTGCAGACCTTGGTGTGGAAACTGGTCGAAAGCCTGTCCGGCCCGACGTACTGGTACTGCGTTCGAGCCGTACGTGTCTGACGGTAGGGATGAGGTCTGACATTGCCCTTGGACCTGGCGCACCATCGGACCGTCCTTGTCACCAACCTAACTGGAGGTGCTCGAGTGGAACTGGCGCTGCGCCTGCGGGGAGATCGAGATCGTGGCACGCGCCGTCGCCGTGGCCGACGGCCACCACCAGCTGTTCCTCGCCGGCGCGCCGGGGCGGGGACGGCGATGCTCGCGGCCGGCTGCCGGACCTCCTACCCGACCTGTCCGATCCACCCGACCTGCCCGACGCCGCCATCCGGGCGCATGGCGCGGGGGACCGGTGGCCGGTGCGGCACGGCCGGTGCCGGGGCCGGCGTGGCTATCGTGGGCGGATGACCACCAGCGGTTCCGTCCCGGCGTCCCAGGAGACGTTGCTGGATGCCTTCGCCCGGTTCCTCGCGCTCCAGCGCGGGCTCAGCGAGCACACCGTGCGCGCCTACCTCGCCGACGTCACCCAGCTCCTCGACCATCTGCGCGCCCTCGCGGCCGGCGCCGCCGGCACGCCCGCCGATGCAGCGGCGACCGACGGCGATCCCGCCACCAGTGCGCCGGACGACGAGCGGCCCGACCTGCCGGCCGTGCTCGCGGCCGCGGACCTGGCCGCCCTGCGGTCCTGGCTGGCGGCGCAGCAGCGGCGGGGCATGTCCCGCGCCACCCTCGCCCGCCGGGCCGCCGCGGTCCGCACGTTCTCCACCTGGGCCACCGGCGCCGGCTACCTCGCCGGCGACGTCGGGGCGCGCCTGCGCAGCCCCCGCGCCGACCGGCACCTGCCCACGGTCCTCGCCGTGGACGACGCCGCCGGGCTCCTCGCCGCCGCTCAGGAACGCGCGGACGACGGCGACCCCGTACATCTGCGGGACTGGGCGGCGTTGGAGATGCTGTACGCCACCGGGATCCGGATCGCCGAGCTCGTCGGCATGGACGTCCGCGACGTCGACAGCCGCGAACGCACCGTCCGGGTCATCGGCAAGGGGGACAAGGAACGGGTGGTCCCCTTCGGCATCCCCGCGCAACGGGCCGTGGGGGAGTGGCTCGCCCACGGTCGCCCCGCCCTCGTGGGCCCGTGGTCCGGCGGTGCCGTGTTCCTCGGTGCGCGGGGTGGGCGCATCGACCCGCGCACCGTGCGCGGCATGCTCCACCGGCTCACGGCGGTCGCCGGCGTGCGCGACATCGCGCCTCACGGGCTGCGCCACTCGGCGGCGACACACCTGCTCGAGGGGGGCTCCGACCTGCGCACGGTCCAGGAGGTCCTCGGGCACAGCTCGCTCGCCACCACCCAGCGGTACACCCATGTCAGCGCCGAGCGGCTGCGCGCCGTGTACTCCCAGGCCCACCCGCGCGCCTGAGGTGCCGCCTCACCGGTCGGGCAGGAGCCGGACCACGCTCTCGCCGAGGAGCGCCACCGGGTCGACGTAGGCGGACGCGCCGGACCGGGCACCCCAGTGCAGGCATGACGGCTGCCACGGCGGGCAGTGCCCGGCCCTGAGGTGACCCAGGAGCGCACCGGCCCGCACCTTCTGGCCGGCGACGACCACCGCCTCGACCGGCTCGTACGTGGTCCGCAGGCCGTCGTCGTGCAGGACCGAGACCACGGGGCGGTCGACCACCGTGCCGGCGAAGGCGACAACGCCGTCGGCCGCGGCGAGCACCGGTTCACCGACCCCGAGCGCGAGGTCGGCGCCCCGGTGCCCGGCCCCCCACGGCACCTCGGGTGGGTCGAACGCGCGGACCACCTCGGCCGGGGCGGTCGTCGGCCAGCGGTAGGCGACCGTGCCACGGACCGCCGTCGTGGCGTCGTAGCCGGCCGAGGCGAGCGCCTCGACCTCGAGCCCCGGGTGGCCGCTGCGGGCGGTCGGGGGCTGGGCGGTCGGGGGCGCCGCCACCGGGCGGTCGGCGCGCACCGCCACGGCGGTGCGCGCGCTGGAGGACGGGGCATCTGCACGGGGGGCGGTCGCGGCGGCGAGCCCGCCGAGGGAGAGGGCGCCGGCGGCGAGTGCGCCGAGAACGAGGACCTGGGTGCTGCGGGTGAATGCCATGCCCGTCACCGTGCCCGACGGGTGGTGCGTCCCACTCGGCGTCCGTTGCCACCTGTGGACGAGGTGGCAACAACGGCCCCGGTCGTGACCGGCAGGGGGCACGGGTCTGACCTGGGGAACGTCACCGGCGCCGGGTCCCGGGGGACAGGACCCATCGGCTACCATGGCACCTGCATCCGGCGACAGCCGGCTGACATCGCGTGCCCGCACATCGTGCGACCGGCCCGTCGGCCTTCATGGCAGGCAGGCCCAGGTCGGCGAGTCGACACCAGCAGCGGTCCTCCCCGGAGGTGCTTGTGTCGCGGGCACCAGGGCTTGGCGACCACCCGGTCGTCCGGCGGACAACCGAAACATGGGCCACGTCGCGGGCGCAACACCGCCGTGGTCCTCACGGTGCGGGTGACCGCGCCAGGAAAGGACGTGCCATGGCCGTCGTCACGATGCGCCAGCTCCTCGAGAGCGGCGTGCACTTCGGGCACCAGACCCGCCGTTGGAACCCGAAGATGAAGCGGTTCATCTTCACCGAGCGCAACGGCATCTACATCATCGACCTCCAGCAGTCGCTGACGGACATCGACCGCGCGTACGAGTTCGTCAAGGAGACCGTCGCCCACGGCGGCAACATCCTCTTCGTCGGCACCAAGAAGCAGGCCCAGGAGGCCATCGCCGAGCAGGCCCAGCGCGTGGGCATGCCCTACGTCACCGAGCGTTGGCTGGGCGGCATGCTCACCAACTTCGGCACGGTCCACAAGCGCCTGCAGCGCCTCAAGGAGCTCGAGCAGGTCGACTTCGACGACGTCGCCGGCAGCTCGTTCACGAAGAAGGAACTGCTGATGCAGCGGCGCGAGCGGGACAAGCTCGCCCGCACGCTCGGTGGCATCCGGGACATGGCCAAGGTCCCCTCGGCCGTCTGGATCGTCGACACGAAGAAGGAGCACCTCGCCGTCGCCGAGGCGCGCAAGCTCCACATCCCCGTCGTCGCCATCCTCGACACCAACTGCGACCCCGACGAGGTCGACTACCCCATCCCGGGCAACGACGACGCCATCCGCGCGGTCTCGCTCCTGACGCGCGTCATCGCGGACGGGGCGGCCGAGGGCCTCGTCTCCCGTCACGGTGGCGGCACCGGTGCGCCGGCCGCCGAGGAGCCGCTCGCCGAGTGGGAGCGCGAGCTGCTCGCCACCCACGAGGCCGAGGGTGCCGCCGGGACCGGGATGGCCGTGGAGCCCGCGGCTGCTGCTGAGCCGGCCGTCGAGCCCGCCGAGCCTGCTGCTGCTGAGCCGGCCGTCGAGCCCGCCGAGCCTGCTGCTGCTGCTGAGCCGGCCGTCGAGCCTGCTGCTGCTGAGCCGGACGTCGAGCCCGCTGCTGCGAAGCCTGCTGCTAAGCCGGCTGCCAAGCCTGCTGTCGCCCAGCCTGCTGCCGAGCCCGTCGTGGCCACCGAGCCCGTCACCGAGCCGGCCCAGGACGCTGCCGAGGGCACGGACGCCGCCGAGGCGCCCGCGTCCGAGCAGGCCTGAGACCCACCCCGCACAGATCTGGAGAGGATCATCCATGGCGAACTACACCGCCGCCGACATCAAGGAACTCCGTGAGAAGACCGGCGCGGGCATGCTCGACGTCAAGAAGGCGCTGGACGAGGCTGACGGCAACGCCGAGAAGGCGCTGGAGATCATCCGCGTCAAGGGCCTGAAGGGCGTCGCCAAGCGCGAGGGCCGTACCGTGGCCGAGGGGCTCGTGGCCGGCCGGGTCGTCCCCGACGGTTCCGGCGAGGTCGGCGTGCTGGTCGAGGTCAACTCGGAGACCGACTTCGTCGCGAAGAACCAGAAGTTCATCGACTTCGCGGACGCCGTGCTCGCCGCGGCGGTCTCCTCCGGCGCTGCCGACGTGGCGTCACTCCTCGCCGCCGACGTCGACGGGGAGACGGTGCAGGCCAAGGTCGACGGGATCGCGGCCACGATCGGCGAGAAGATCGCCGTCAGTCGCGTCGCCCGCGCGAGCGGCGAGAAGGTCTCGATGTACCTCCACCGGACGGCCAAGGACCTCCCGCCGTCGGTGGGCGTGCTCGTGGCCACGGACGCCAAGGGCGGCGACGTCGCCCACGACGTCGCGATGCACATCGCGGCGTTCTCGCCCAAGTACCTCTCCCGCGACGACGTCCCCGCGGACGTCGTCGAGAGCGAGCGGCACATCGCCGAGGAGACCTCGCGCAACGAGGGCAAGCCGGAGGCGGCGCTGCCCAAGATCATCGAGGGCCGCATGAACGGCTTCTTCAAGGAGAACTGCCTGCTCGACCAGGCGTTCGCCAAGGACAGCAAGAAGTCGGTCGGCCAGATCGTGACGGAGGCCGGCGGCACCGTGGTCGGCTTCGTCCGGTTCCGCGTCGGCTCCTGACGCCCCGTCGGTGGCCCCGACCCGTCTCGACGGGCCGGGGCCACCGGCACGTCCGGGCCCCGGTACGCTCGACAACCGGACGCCCCACGCCGTGCACCGCGCCGCCATCACGGCCCGCCCCGAACCGCAGGAGGCTCAACCATGTCCCAACCCACCGTCGGCGGTGCTGTCCGCACCGGCACCGGGAAGTCCCGCCGGGTCCTCCTGAAGCTCTCGGGTGAGGTCTTCGGCGGCGGCCTGGTCGGCCTCGACCCCGACGTCGTCTCCTCGGTCGCCCGGGAGATCGCCCGGGCGGTGGCCGACGGCGTCCAGGTCGCCATCGTCGTCGGCGGTGGGAACTTCTTCCGCGGTGCCGAACTGTCCCAGCGGGGCATCGACCGTTCCCGCGCCGACTACATGGGCATGCTCGGCACCGTCATGAACGCCCTCGCGCTGCAGGACTTCCTCGAGCAGGCCGGGGTGCGGACCCGCGTGCAGACCGCGATCGCCATGGGCCAGGTAGCCGAGCCGTACATCCCGCTGCGTGCCATCCGCCACCTGGAGAAGGGCCGCGTCGTCGTCTTCGGGGCGGGGGCGGGCATGCCGTACTTCTCCACCGACACCGTCGCCGCCCAGCGTGCCCTGGAGACGCACTGCGACGAGGTCCTCGTGGGCAAGAACGGCGTCGACGGCGTCTACACGGCCGACCCGCGCACCGATCCCACCGCCAGCAAGCTCGACCACCTCACGTACGACGAGGCGATCCGGCAGGGCCTGAAGGTCGTCGACGCCGCCGCCTTCAGCCTCTGCATGGACAACGACCTGACGATGCGCGTGTTCGGCATGACCGAGCCCGGCAACGTCACCCGCGCGCTGCGGGGTGAGAAGATCGGGACACTCGTGACCCGCCACCCACTAGACGAAGGAGTACAGCCTTGATCGACGAGACCTTGCTCGAGGCCGAGGACAAGATGGAGAAGGCGGTGGAGCGCGCCCGCGAGGACTTCAGCCACATCCGCACCGGCCGTGCCAACGCCGGCATGTTCAACCCGGTGCTGGTGGACTACTACGGTGCCCCCACCCCGCTGCAGCAGCTCGGCTCGCTGACCATCCCGGAGGCCCGCACCGTCCTCATCACGCCCTACGACCGCTCCGCCGCGCCCGCGATCGTCCGGGCCCTGCGTGAGTCCGACCTCGGGGTGAACCCGACCGACGACGGCAACGTCATCCGGGTCGCGCTGCCCGCGCTCACCGAGGAGCGGCGCAAGGAGTACGTCAAGCTCGCCCGCACCAAGGGCGAGGACGCCCGCATCACCATCCGCTCCCTGCGCCGCAAGGCCAAGGAAGAGCTCGACCGCATCAAGAAGGACGGCGACGCCGGCGAGGACGAGGTCGACCGCGCGGAGAAGGAGCTCGAAGCCGTCACGAAGAAGCACGTCGACGCGGTCGACACCGTGCTCGAGGCCAAGGAGCGCGAGCTGCTCGAGGTCTGAGCCGCCGCAAGGAGACCGTGAACCACCAGGATGCCCGGGAGCCGCTGACCGTCGCGCTGCGACGGCTGTCCGTGGCGCGCGAACGCGCCCGTACCGCCCTCGTGGCACCCGCACCGCCGAAGCCCAAGGATCCGCCACCCCCGACCGGGCGGGCCGGGCGGAACCTGCCCGCGGCCGTCGGGGTCGGGCTGGTCCTCATCGTCGTGCTCGCGCTGAGCCTGTTCATCCGGCGGGAGGCCTTCGTCGCGTTCGTCCTGGTGGCCGGCTTCGGGGGCCTGTGGGAGCTCGCCCGGGCCCTCGGTCGGCGCGAGATCCGCATCCCGCTGCTGCCGCTGTGGGTCGGTACGGTCGGCATCGTCGTCTCGGCCTGGGTCGCCGGCGCCGAGGCCATGCTCATGGCGTTCGCGCTGACGGCCGGTGGGGTGTTCGTCTGGCGCGTCATCGACGGCGGCGGCCGCTCCGCGGTCCGGGACGCGACCGCCGCGATATTCGCCGCCGCCTACGTGCCCTACCTCGCGGGCTTCGCCGTCCTCATGGTCCGTACGGAGAACGGGGCGTGGATGGTCGTGGCGTACATCCTCGTCACCATCGGCAACGACATCGGTGGCTACGTCGCGGGCGTGCTCTTCGGCAAGCACCCCATGGCGCCCTCGATCAGCCCGAAGAAGTCCTGGGAGGGCCTGGGCGGTTCCCTGGTGCTGTCGGCCGGGCTCGGGAGCCTCGTCACCACCCTCGCCCTGGGCGGGTCGTGGTGGGCGGGGGCGCTGCTCGGTGTCGCCGCCGTCGCGGCCGCGACCACCGGCGACCTCGCCGAGTCCCTCCTCAAGCGCGACCTCGGGCTGAAGGACATGGGCTCGATCCTGCCCGGTCACGGCGGCGTCATGGACCGGATCGACTCGCTCCTGGTCTCGGCCCCGGTGGCCTACCTCATCCTCTCCGCCGCGACCGGCACCTGGCCACTCTGAGAGGATGGTCCGGTCATGACGCAGCAGCCACCCATCCCCGCCCCGGTCCAGATCCGCCCGTCCCACGAGAGCGGGCCCGGCGAGCGGCCCACGCTGAGCTTCACGGCCCGGCGGCGGGGCAAACCCCCACGCCACCTCGCCGACCTCTCGACCGCGGAGCGCGCCGCCGTGGCCACCGAGCTCGGCCTGCCCGCCTTCCGGGCCGACCAGCTCTCCCGCCACTACTTCGGCCACCTGACCCGGGACGCGGCCGACATGACCGACCTGCCCGTGCAGGCGCGCGACGAGCTGACCGCGACGCTGCTGCCCGAGCTCGTCACCAACGTCCGCGACCTGCAGGCGGACAAGGGTGCCACCGTGAAGTCGCTGTGGCGTCTCTTCGACGGCGCCATGGTCGAGTCCGTCCTCATGCGCTACGCCGACCGCACCACCCTGTGCGTCTCCTCGCAGGCCGGCTGCGGCATGGCGTGCCCGTTCTGCGCGACCGGTCAGCAGGGCCTGACCCGCAACCTTTCGACGGCGGAGATCGTCGAGCAGGTGCGCCTCGCCGCCCGTGCCTCCCGCGACGGCGAGCTCGCCGGCGGGCCCACGCACCTGCGCAACATCGTCTTCATGGGCATGGGCGAGCCCATGGCCAACTACCGGGCCGTCATCGACGCGGTCCGCCGCATGATCGACCCCGCCCCCGCGGGCCTGGGCCTGTCCGCCCGGCACATCACCGTCTCCACCGTCGGCCTCGTGCCCGCCATCGACAAGCTCGCCCAGGAGGGCATCCCGGTCACGCTCGCCGTGTCCCTGCACGCCCCGGACGACGAGCTGCGCGACGAGCTCATCCCGATCAACTCCCGCTGGAAGGTCGGTGAGCTGCTCGACGCCGCCCGCCGCTACTTCGAGGCCACCGGCCGGCGCGTCAGCATCGAGTACGCGCTGATCAAGGACATGAACGACCACGCCTGGCGCGCCCAGCTCCTCGCCGACGAGCTCAACGCCCGCGGGCGCGGCTGGGTGCACGTCAACCCGATCCCGCTCAACCCCACGCCCGGCTCCATCTGGACCGCCAGCGAGCGCGACGTCGAGCAGACCTTCGTCGACACGCTGCGTCGTGCCGGGATCCCCACGACCGTGCGAGACACTCGGGGCAGCGACATCGACGGCGCCTGCGGCCAGCTCGCCGCCGAGGTCCTCGTCGAGAACGCCGCGCCCGCACCGCGGACGCCCGTGGAGAAGGAGCAGGGATGAACGCGATGTTCCCGCCGGCCGGCCGGGCACGCACCGGGTACGACCGGATGCAGGTCGAGGAGTTCTTCACCCGGGCCCGCGCCGCGTACGAGAGCGGGCAGCGTGGCGGCTTCGACGAGCAGGACGTCCGGGCCGCCGCGTTCGACCTGGTCCGGGACGGCTACGCCACCGCCTCCGTGGACGCCGCGCTGGACCGGCTCGAGGCCGCGTTCGTGCAGCGGCGGCGCACCACGTTCATCGCCGCCCAGGGCGAGCCGGCGTGGATGGACCACATCGCCCACCTCGCCACCACGCTCTACCCGCGCCTGCTGCGCCCCGCGGGCGAGCGTTTCCGGGCCCCCGACCGGGGCCGCGGCTACGACCGGGCGGCGGTCGACGCCATGCTCGACCGTGTCGTCGCCTACTTCGACGACGGCGGCGAACTGACCGCCGCGGAGGTGCGGGCCGCGGCGTTCCCCTCGGCCAGGGCCTCCCGCGCCTACCACGAGGGCACCGTCGACGCCTTCCTCGACCGCGCCGTCGAGGTGCTGGTGGCGGTGGAGTGAGGGACCTCGTCCTGCTCGGCTCCACGGGCTCCATCGGCACGCAGGCGCTCCAGGTCGTCGCCGCCGCCCCCGAGGGCAGCTACCGGGTCCGGGCCCTGAGCGCGGGCGGCGCGAACCTCGAGCTGCTGGCCGAGCAGGCGACCACCCACCGCGTCGACGTCGTCGCCGTCGCCGACGACTCGGCGGCGGGCCGGCTGCGCACGTTGCTGGCCGAGCGGGCGGGCGGGGAGCCGCTGCCCGAGATCCGCACCGGCCCCGGTGCGGCCGCCGAGGTGGCCGCCCTGGCCGGTGGTACCGGCGTCGTCCTGAACGGCATCACCGGCTCGGTGGGCCTGGCGCCCACGCTCGCCGCCCTGCGCTCGGGTGCGCGACTGGCGCTGGCCAACAAGGAGTCGCTCGTGGTCGGCGGGTCGCTCGTGCGGGCGGCGCAGCGCCGGCCCGGGCAGGTCGTGCCGGTGGACTCCGAGCACTCCGCCATCGCCCAGGCCCTGCTGGGCGGGCGTCACGAGAGGGGCATGACGAGCCCCGTGGTGACCGGCCGCACCGAGGTGCGACGCCTCGTCCTGACCGCGTCCGGCGGGCCGTTCCGCGGCCGTACCCGCGCCGACCTCGCCGGGGTCACCCCCGAGCAGGCACTGGCGCACCCGACGTGGGCGATGGGCCCGGTCGTCACCATCAACTCCGCCACGCTCGTCAACAAGGGCCTCGAGCTCATCGAGGCGCACCTGTTGTTCGACGTCCCCACCGAGGACATCGTCGTGGTCGTGCACCCGCAGTCGGTGGTGCACTCCATGGTCGAGTTCCACGACGGCGCCACCCTGGCGCAGGCCTCCCCGCCCGACATGCGTCTGCCGATCGCGCTCGGCCTCACCTGGCCGGACCGGGCCGAGGGCGTGGTGTCCCCGTGCCGGTGGGACACCCCCACGGCGTGGACGTTCGAACCGCTCGACGACGACGTGTTCCCCGCCGTCGCCGTCGCCCGGCAGGCCGCCGCCGCCTCCGCGACGCACCCCGCGGTCCTCAACGCCGCCAACGAGCAGTGCGTCGCCGCGTTCCTCGCCGGGCGGCTGCCCTACCTGGGCGTCGTCGCCGTCGTCGAGGAGGTCCTCGCCGCGCACGCCGGCACCACCGGGCGCCCCGACCTGGCGGACGTGCTCGGCGCCGAGGAGTGGGCGCGGGCCCGGGCCGAGGAGATCCTCGCGCGCCGGTGCTGACCCCGGGCGGGCGGACGGTCCGCCGCGGACGCGGGAACCGGGTGCCGGCGTCGGGCGTTGACGGTTCTGATGGGCGGTGGCCGCCGGGTGGCGGCTCTGGTGGACACCCACCGCCGGACGGGTTCGGCGAGGATGATGGAGGTGCGCGCCGCGCGCACCGGAGGGAGGAGGCAGCGTGGACTACGTCATCGGTGTGCTCGTCCTCGTCATCGGGCTGATCGCCTCGATCGCGCTGCACGAGATCGGGCACCTCGTCCCCGCCAAGAAGTTCGGCGTCAAGGTGCCCCAGTACATGGTCGGCTTCGGCAAGACGCTGTGGTCGAAGACCGTGGGCGGCACCGAGTACGGACTCAAGGCCGTCCCGCTCGGCGGCTACGTGCGCCTGGTCGGCATGTACCCCCCGGCGCGGCGCGCCGCGAGGACCCGCCGCGACGGCCGCCCCACCATGGTGGAGGAGGCGCGCCAGTACTCCCTGGAGGAGATCGGCCCCGGTGAGGAGCACCGCGCCTTCTACAACCTCACCGTGCCCCGCAAGCTCGTCGTCATGTTCGGCGGGCCCTTCATGAACCTCGTGATCGCCGCCGTCCTCATGGCCGTCGTGGTCTCCGGGCTCGGCATCGCCCAGTACACCGCGACGCTCGGCGCCGTGCAGGAGTGCGTCACCCCCGATGGCGCCTGCGCGCCCGACGCCGCCGCCGCGCCCGCCGCGGCCGCGGGCCTCGAACCCGGTGACACGGTCCTCCGATGGGGCACCGCCGACGTCACCACGTGGGCGGACCTATCCGCCGCCATCGCCGCCGGCGGCACCGGACCCACCGCCGTCGTGGTGGACCGCGCCGGCGAGCGGCTCACCCTCCAGGTCACCCCACAGCTCACCGAGCGGCCCGTCGTGGGGGGCGACGGCGGCCCCGTCCTCGACCAGGCGGGCCGGCCGGTCACCGAGATGCGTCCCTTCGTGGGCGTCGGCCCCACGGTCGCCCTGACCCGCCGGCCCCTCACCGCGGTACCGGGCATGGTGTGGTCCACCTTCACCGGCACCGTCACGGTGGTCCTGACCCTGCCCCAGCGCCTGGTCGACGTCGCCAATGCCGCCTTCGGCACCCAGCAGCGCGACCCCGGCGTCATGGGCCTCATCGGCGTCGGCCGGGTCGCCGGCGAGATCGCCTCCGTCCAGGGGGACGGCTACGGCGTCGCCGAACGCACCGCGGACCTGCTCTCCCTGCTCGTCTCGCTCAACATGGCGCTGCTGGTGTTCAACCTGATCCCGCTGCTCCCGCTCGACGGCGGGCACATGGCCGGCGCGCTCGTCGAGGGCGCCCGGCGCGGCGTGGCCCGGCTGCGCGAGCGGCCCGACCCCGGCCCCGTCGACGTCGCCCGGATGCTCCCGCTGACCTACGCGGTCGTCGCGGTGATGCTCGGCATGAGCGCCCTGCTGGCGTACGCCGACATCGTCGACCCGCTGAGCCTGACGGGCTGAACGGCCCCGGCGGGGGCCCACGGCGGCGCCCCGGATGCGATACTGGGGCGGTGAGCGTACCGATCTCCCTGGGAATGCCGGCCGTCAAGGAAACCCCGCCCGTCCTCGCCCCCCGGCGGGCGACGCGGAAGATCCGGGTCGGCACCGTCGACGTGGGTGGCGACGCCCCCGTCTCCGTCCAGTCCATGACGACGACGAAGACGCACGACATCAACGCGACCCTGCAGCAGATCGCCGAGCTCACCGCCTCCGGCTGCGACATCGTGCGTGTGGCGTGCCCCACGGACAAGGACGCCGAGGCGCTGTCGATCATCGCCAAGAAGTCCCAGATCCCCGTGATCGCGGACATCCACTTCCAGCCGAAGTACGTCTTCGCCGCGATCGAGGCCGGCTGCGGCGCCGTCCGGGTGAACCCGGGCAACATCCGCAGGTTCGACGACCAGGTCAAGGAGATCGCGCAGGCGGCAAAGGACGCCGGCGTCTCGCTGCGCATCGGTGTCAACGCCGGCTCGCTCGACAAGCGGATCCTGGAGAAGTACGGCAGGGCCACCCCCGAGGCGCTCGTGGAGTCCGCCGTGTGGGAGGCGTCGCTCTTCGAGGAGCACGACTTCCACGACTTCAAGATCTCCGTCAAGCACAACGACCCCGTGGTCATGGTGCGCGCGTACGAGATGCTCGCCGAGCGCGGCGACTGGCCGCTGCACCTCGGGGTCACCGAGGCCGGTCCAGCGTTCCAGGGCACCATCAAGTCCGCCACCGCGTTCGGGGCGCTGCTGAGCCAGGGCATCGGGGACACCATCCGCGTCTCCCTCTCCGCGCCGCCGGTGGAGGAGGTCAAGGTCGGCAACCAGATCCTGGAGTCCCTCAACCTGCGCCCGCGCAAGCTCGAGATCGTCTCCTGCCCGTCCTGCGGGCGCGCCCAGGTGGATGTCTACGCCCTCGCCGACTCCGTCACCGCGGGCCTCGAGGGCCTCACCGTGCCGCTGCGGGTGGCGGTGATGGGCTGCGTCGTCAACGGCCCCGGCGAGGCGCGCGAGGCCGACCTCGGCGTCGCCTCCGGCAACGGCAAGGGGCAGATCTTCGTCAAGGGCAAGATCATCAAGACGGTGCCCGAGGACCAGATCGTCGAGACGCTGATCGCCGAGGCGAACCGCATCGCCGCCGAGATGGGCGCGGCGGCCGAGGCCACGACGACCGGGACACCGGTCGTCAGCGTCGGCTGAACCGGGGCGCCCAGGTGTCGCGCTGGCGGCGTCCGGCCGTCGCGGTCCGGGCGCTGCCCCCGGCGGAACGGGCGGCCGCCCTCGAGGTGTGCCGGCTCGATCCCGTCGGTGCCGTGCTCGCCGGCGTGCAGGTCGAGCGGCTGGGCGTGCTCGGCCCGCCGGGCACGGAGCTCATCGGCCTGCACGACGACGACGGCGCCCTCGCTGCGCTGTGCTGGGCCGGGGCGAACCTCGTTCCCGTCCAGGTCCACGGCGCCCAGGTCGACCTCCTCGCCGATCACGTGCGCCGGCTCGGCCGGCGCTGCTCCTCCATCGTCGGCCCGGCCGACCAGGTGCTGGCCCTGTGGGAGCGGCTGGCGCCGGCCTGGTCCCGACCGCGGGAGGTGCGCCCCGACCAGCCCTCCCTGGTGATCGACCACGACCCCGCGTGCGTGCCCGACCCCGAGGTCCGGAGCGCCCGCCCGGAGGAGGTCGGGCTCGTCCTGCCCGCCTCCGTGGCGATGTTCACCGAGGAGGTCGGCTACGACCCCACCCTGACCGGCTTCTCCTACGCCACCCGGGTGGCCGAGCTGGTGGGCTCCGACCGCACCTACGTGCGCATGGAGGAGACCGCGGACGGCCCCCGCGTCGTGTTCAAGGCCGACGTCGGTGCGCTCGCCCTCGGCGTCGCGCAGATCCAGGGGGTGTGGGTGCACCCCGAGCGACGCGGGCACGGGCTCGCGTCCGCCGGCATGGCCGCCGTCGTCGCGGACGTGCGGGCCCGCCTGGCCCCGATCGTGTCGCTCTACGTCAACAGCTACAACACCGCCGCGCTCGCGACGTACGACCGGGTGGGCTTCCGCCGCGTCGGGACGTACGCGACCGTCCTGTTCTGAGTGGCCGCCGGGGCTACTTCAGCAGCTTCGACATGCGCCGGTCGGCCAGGAGCTTGCCCGCCGTCTGACAGGTGGGGCAGTACTGCAGCGAGGAGTCGGCGAAGGAGACCGCCGCCACCGTGTCCCCGCACACCGGGCACGCCTCGCCGGTGCGGCCGTGGACCTTCATGCGGCGCCGCTTGCCGTCCTTGAGCTCGGCGGCGGGCTCGCCCGAAGCCTGCTCGACGGCGGAGCTCAGCACGTCACCGATCGCGGTGAGCAGGCGGGCGGTCGCCGCCTCGTCGAAGGACCGGGTGAGCGCGAACGGGCCGGTGCGCGCGGCGTGGAGGATCTCGTCCGAGTAGGCGTTGCCGATGCCGGCGATGACGGACTGGTCCCGCAGCAGGCCCTTGATCTGCTGGTTCTTCGCCTGGAGGAGCTCGCGCAGCGTCGTGGGCGTGAGGGCGCCCGGCTCGACGCCCAGGGTCGCGATGGCCCGCACGTCGCCCGGGTCGGCCACCACGTGGACGGCCAGGCGTTTGCGTGTGCCGGCCTCGGTCAGGTCGAACCCGGCGCCGTCGTCGAGCCGGACGCGCAGCGCGACGGGGGAGCGCCCGGGCCGCAGCGCCCGGGCGGGCACCTCGTCGTACCAGCGCAACCAGCCGGCCCTGGCGAGGTGGAACACCAGGTGCGGGGCGCCGTCCGTCGGCGCGCCCACCGGTGCGGTGACGATGTCGAGCCACTTGCCGTGCCGGGCGACGTCGGACACGGTGGCGCCCACGAGCGCCGCCGGAGCGGGCGAGAAGGTCTTCAGCGCGCTGACGGTGCCCACCTCCGCGCCCGTCAGCGTGCGCCCCACGGCACGCTCGCGCAGGAACTGGGCGAGGCCCTCCACCTCCGGCATCTCCGGCACCGCACCAGTGTGTCGCACCTCGCCCGCGGCGTCCCGGCGTCGCGGGCGGAGCGTGCCGCGCCGCTCGGTAGGCTTGCCGGCGTGCTGATGAAGATGTCGTCCCTGTTCGTGCGGACACTGCGTGAGGACCCTGCCGACGCCGAGGTCGCGAGCCACCGGCTGCTGGTGCGGGCGGGCTACATCCGCCGCGCCGCTCCGGGGATCTACTCGTGGCTGCCGCTCGGGCTGAAGGTCCTTGCGAAGATCGAGCAGATCGTGCGCGAGGAGATGGACGCCATCGGCGCCCAGGAGGTGCACTTCCCGGCGCTCCTGCCGCGGGAGCCCTACGAGGCGACCGGCCGGTGGACCGAGTACGGGCCCAACCTGTTCCGGCTGCAGGACCGCAAGGGCGCCGACTACCTCCTGGCCCCGACGCACGAGGAGATGTTCACGCTCCTGGTCAAGGACCTGTACTCCTCGTACAAGGAGCTGCCGCTGGCCCTCTACCAGATCCAGACGAAGTACCGCGACGAGGCCCGCCCGCGGGCCGGGCTCATCCGCAGCCGCGAGTTCATCATGAAGGACGCCTACTCCTTCGACATCGACGAGAACGGGCTCGAGCGCGCCTACAACCTCCAGCGCGGTGCCTACCAGCGCATCTTCGACCGCCTCGGGCTCGAGCACGTGATCGTGCGGGCCACGAGCGGGGCCATGGGTGGCTCGCGCAGTGAGGAGTTCCTGCACCCCACCCCCATCGGGGAGGACACCTACGTGCGCTCGGCGGGTGGGTACGCCGCCAACGTCGAGGCCGTCACCACGCCCGTACCACCCGCGCTCGACGCCGCGGACCTGCCCCCCGCCGTCGTGCTCGACACCCCCGCCGCCACCACCATCGCCACCCTCGTCGAGGCCGCCAACCGGCTCCACCCCCGCCCGGCCCGGCCGTGGAGCGCGGCGGACACCCTGAAGCACGTCGTGCTGGCCCTCGTCCACCCGGACCGGACCCGGGAGGTCGTCGTCGTCGGCCTGCCCGGCGACCGCGACGTCGACCTCAAGCGGCTGCAGGCCGCCGTCGAGCCCGCCGAGGTCGAGCAGGCCGGCGAGGCGGACCTCAAGGCGCACCCCGAGCTCGTGGCGGGCTACATCGGGCCCCGGGTCCTCGGCCCCAACGGCGCCCCGCGCGAACCGGACGGCACCGGCGGCGCCCTGCGCTACCTGCTCGACCCGCGCGTGGTGCCCGGCACCTCCTGGGTCACCGGCGCCGACGTCGCCGGCAAGCACGTCTTCGGTCTCGTCGCGGGGCGGGACTTCACCGCCGACGGCACGATCGAGGCCGCCGGGGTCCGCGCGGGCGACCCGGCACCGGACGGCTCCGGGCCGCTGGAGCTGGCCCGTGGCATCGAGATCGGCCACATCTTCGCGCTCGGGCGCAAGTACGCCGACGCGCTCGACCTGAAGGTCCTCGACGCGAACGGCAAGGCCGTCACCGTCACGATGGGCTCCTACGGCATCGGCGTCACCCGGGCACTCGCCGCGCTCGCCGAGGCGAACTGCGACGACAAGGGCCTGGTCTGGCCGATGCAGGTGGCACCCGCCCACGTGCACGTCCTCGCCACCGGCAAGGGGCAGGAGATCTTCGATGCGGCCGAGGAGCTGGCCCGTGAGCTTGAGGCGGCCGGGGTCGAGGTGCTCTACGACGACCGGCCCAAGGTCTCCGCCGGGGTGAAGTTCGCCGACGCCGAGCTGCTCGGGGTGCCGCTGAGCCTGGTGGTGGGCCGCGGGCTCGCCGAGGGCGTCGTCGAGGTCCGGGAGCGCCGCACCGGCGAGCGGGCGGAGCTGGCACCCGCGGCGGCCGTGGCGCGCGTGCGCGAGCTCGTGGCCGGCGCGCTCGCCCGCTGAGGCGCTCGCCCGGTCGCTCACCTCGGGCCGGCCGGGCCGATCACGCCAGGCCGGGCAGCGCCCCCAGGGTCCCGCCCCACGCGCGTACCCGGTCGGCGGCGTCCTGGGCCGCCGCGACGAGGTCGCCGCGCTCGCCGGGTGCCACGAGCGTCAGGCTGAACAGCCAGTGCTCGAGCAGCCGAGCCTCCGCGGCGGCCGCCACCGCGGCGGGATCCTCGGCCTCGAGGTCGTAAGCGGGCAGCCGGCCGTCCGGGGCGCCGGCCGCGAGGGCGGTGTCGATGAGCGACTGCAGGCTCGCGACACGCTCCCGGGCCGCCTGGCGAACGGGGCCGTCCGAGCGTGCGGCCACCGTCTCGAGGGCGTAGCGGGCCGCGTCGAGCACCAGGACGGTGGGGCCGTCCGCTCCCCGGGCGACGAGCGCCTCACGGCTCAGCGGCGCGGCCTCGGGGGTGGTGACCGGCAGCCCCAGTACGCCGGCGAGATCGGCCGCGGCGTGCGCGCGCGAGATCGACGTCGCCACGAGCGTGGCGGCCAGGGCGTCGTCGGGCGTGGTCAGGGCCTCGTCCCGGGCGCTGGCGGCACCCGCCGCGAGGAGGGCGAGGACGTCCTCGGCGGTGGCGGGCGCGGGCGGGGACACCGGCTCGGGCACGGTGACGCCCGCCGGCACCCCGTCGGGCCACGGCTCCCAGACCCCGCCGAGCGCGTCGGCGTGCGCCCGCGCCTGGTCCGCGACCAGCTCGAGCTGCGCGGTGACGGCGGGGTCGGCGGTGGTGATCTGCGGCACGCCGAGCGCCAGCGTGGCCGCCAGGGTCGCCTCGTGCTGGCGGACCACCTCCACGTCGTCGGGCACCGGGACCGTGGGTGGTGGGCTGTCGAGGCGGACACCGCAGCCGGCGAGGAGGAGGGCTGCGGAAACGGCCAGCGCCCAGCGCCCGGCGGCGGCCGCCGGGGCGGTCCGGGCGGCGGTCCGACGTGGCCACGAGGGGCGTGGGGAAGGTCTGCGCATCAGGGCAGATCCTTGCACGCCGCGCCCTCGAACCGGCTCCCGGACCGGCCCGCGCGCCGCGCCACCGGCGCCGCCGCCGCGCCCGCGGGTGGGTAGTGTGTGGGGTTGACCAACTTTCGAGATCACCCTGAGGAGCACCGTCCCGATGAGCCCCGCCCGTCCGTCCGAGCTGCACGCCCGGCTGCGTGTCGCGATCGAACCGGTCGTCGGCGCCTCGGGCCTGTTCCTCGAGGACGCCACGGTCGCCGCCGCCGGTCGCCGCAAGGTCGTGCGCGTGGTGGTGGACCTGCCCGACGGGCCCGGCGGGGTCGGTTCGGACCAGCTCTCGGCCGTCTCGCGGGAGGTCTCGCACGTGCTCGACGACGCCGACCTCGTCGAGGGCGCCTACACCCTCGAGGTCACCACGGCCGGCACCGACCGACCGCTGACCGAGGCCCGGCACTACCGCCGCGCGGTCGGCCGACTGCTCGTCGTCCGCACGACGGACGGCCGCGAGCTCACCGGGCGGCTCCGCGAGGCGGGCGAGACCGGTGTCGTCCTCGACGTCGACGGCACGGCGGAGGAGCTCGGCTACGACCGGCTCACCCGGGCCCGCGTCGAGATCGAGCTCAACCGGCCCGAGGCCTAGGAGGACCGCATGGACATCGACATGACCGCGCTGCGCCTGATCGAGAGCGAGCGTGGCATCCCGTTCGAGGTGCTCGTGCGCGCCATCGAGGAAGCGCTCCTGCTGGCGTACCACCGCACCCCGGGTGCGGTGGAGAAGGCCCGTGTCGAGCTCGACCGCTCCGGCCGCGTCGCGGTCCTCGCGACCGAGGTCGATGAGGAGGGCAACGCGCTCGGCGAGTTCGACGACACCCCGACCGACTTCGGCCGCATCGCCACGGCCACCGCCCGCTCGGTCATCGTCCAGCGACTGCGCGACGCGGAGGACGATCAGGTCATGGGCAACTACCGGGACAAGGCCGGCGAGCTCGTCTCCGGCGTCGTGCAGCAGGGCCGCGACCCGCGCACGGTGCTGGTGGACATCGGCGACATCGAGGCCGTGCTGCCCGCACACGAACAGGTGCCCACCGAGACCTACACCCATGGCGACCGGCTGCGTGCCTACGTGCTCGACGTCACCCGCGGCATGAAGGGGCCCTCGATCACGCTCTCGCGCACGCACCCCAACCTGGTCCACAAGCTCTTCGAGCTCGAGGTCCCCGAGGTGGCCGACGGCAGCGTCGAGATCGTCGCGATGGCGCGCGAGGCCGGCCACCGCACCAAGATGGCCGTGCGGGCGACCGTGCCGGGCCTCAATGCCAAGGGCGCCTGCATCGGGCCGATGGGGCAGCGGGTGCGTGCGGTGATGGCCGAGCTGGCGGGGGAGAAGATCGACATCGTCGACTACTCCGACGACCCGGCGAGGTTCGTCGCCAGCGCGCTCTCGCCCTCGCGCGTGAGCAGCGTCGAGATCGTCGACGCCGAGGCGAAGGCGGCGCGCGTGGTCGTACCCGACTTCCAGCTCTCCCTGGCGATCGGCAAGGAGGGCCAGAACGCCCGGCTCGCCGCCCGCCTGACCGGGTGGCGGATCGACATCCACTCCGACACCGAGGGGGACACCCCCGCGGCGGAGCCGGCACCCGGGAGCGGGTCGGGAACGACACAGCCGGAGCGGCCGGAAGCCTCCCGGGGGTAGACTGTCCGATGGGCACACGCCCGGACTCCCACATGACACCACGCAGCGACACACTCACGCCCGCCAACGGGCCGGTGCGGACCTGCACGGGATGCCGCGGCCGAGCCTCACGGTCGGCCCTGGTTCGCCTGGTCCTGGACGCCCCCGCGCAGCGCGCGGTGGTGGACCCGGGACGAAGCGCCCCGGGGCGAGGGGCCTGGCTCCACCCGAGCCGGGAGTGCCTCGACCTCGCCATCCGGCGGCGTGCGATCCCCCGGGCCCTGCGAGCAGCAGGCCAGGTGGACGCCACCGCGGTCGAGGCATGGTTCGACCAGAACACCCGCCCGACGCCCCATGTGCCGGACGGACAACGAGTCATCGACGAAGAAAGCGGGTTGGAAGCCGATGGGCACCCGATGAGTACCCAGCGATGAGCTGCCAGCACCAATAGCGGTCCTCCCTGTCCGGGATGGCCCGGAACAGGAGAGTTGTGGCAAAGGTCCGCGTCCACGAGCTTGCGAAAGAGCTCGGCGTCGATAGCAAGACGGTGCTCGCGAAGCTTCGCGAGCAGGGGGAGTTCGTGAAGTCGGCGTCGTCGACGATCGAGGCCCCGGTCATTCGCCGTCTGCGCGAGGCATTCCCCGCCGCCGAGGCAGCGGGGAGCGCCAAGAAGTCCGCCCCGGCGGCCAAGCCGGTCGGCAAGTCCGCCCCGAGTCCGGCCAAGGCGCCGGCACCCACCCCCGTCGCCGAGGCACCGGCAACCGCCGCGGCACCGGCCGCACCGGCCCCCGCCGCTCCGGCCGAGCCGGCGGCTCCTGCCGCCGCGGCCGTGGCGTCGACCCCGGCACCTGCCGCTGTGCCGGCACCGTCGACCCCGGCCCGCGAGGCACCGGCACCCTCGACCCCGGCCCCCGAGGCACCGGCCGGACCGGCCCGCCCCGCGACCGGTCCCAAGCCAGGTGCGCGTCCGGCGCCGGCGGCCGAGCCTCCGCGCACCGCGCGCCCCGCCGCGGGTGGTGAGGACACGCGTCAGCACCGGGCGGGTGGGTCCCGTCCCGGTAACAACCCCTTCGCGTCCTCCCAGGGCATGCCCCGCCAGGGCAGCCCCCGTCCAGGTGGTCCGCGTCCTGGTAACAACCCGTTCGCCCCGTCCCAGGGCATGCCCCGACCGGGCGGCACCGGTGGTCCCCGTCCGGGGACCGCAGCCCCGCGGCCCGGCGGTACGGGCGGCCCGCGCCCGGGGTCGGCGCGCCCCAACCCGGGCATGATGCCCGGTCACTCCACGGTGGGCCGTCCAGGTGCTCCCGCCCGGTCGGGCGGCCGCGGTCGCCCCGGCGGCGGCGGTGCCGGCGGTGCCGGCGGCGGTCGTCCCGGCGGCGGCGGTGGCGCACCGGGCGGTTTCGCCGGGCGCCCCGGCGGCGGTGGGGGCGCACGCGGTGGCCGCGGCGGCACGCAGGGTGCGTTCGGTCGCGCCGGTGGCCGCCCCGTGCGGGGGCGGAAGTCCAAGCGCGCGAAGCGGCAGGAGTTCGAGCAGCAGTCGGCGCCGTCGATCGGCGGCGTCCAGGTTCCCCGCGGGAACGGCAGCACCGTGGTCCGTATCCGCGCCGGAGCCTCGCTCGCGGACTTCGCCGACAAGATCGACGCGAACCCCGCCTCGCTGGTCACGGTCCTGTTCCACCTCGGCGAGATGGCCACGGCCACGCAGTCGCTGGACGAGGACACGTTCGGCGCCCTGGGTACCGAGCTCGGCTACCGCATCGAGATCGTCTCCCCCGAGGAGGAGGAGCGCGAGCTGCTCAGCGGCTTCGACATCGACCTCGCGGCCGAGGAGGCCGGTGAGACCGACGAGGACCTGGCACCCCGCCCGCCGGTGGTGACCGTCATGGGGCACGTCGACCATGGCAAGACCCGCCTGCTCGACGCCATCCGGTCCACGGACGTCCTCTCGGGCGAGGCCGGCGGCATCACCCAGCACATCGGTGCCTACCAGGTCTCCACCGAACACGAGGGTATCGAGCGTCCGATCACCTTCATCGACACCCCTGGCCACGAGGCGTTCACCGCCATGCGGGCCCGCGGGGCCGAGGTGACGGACATCGCGATCCTCGTGGTCGCCGCGGACGACGGCGTGATGCCGCAGACCGTGGAGGCGCTCAACCACGCCCAGGCGGCCGGCGTGCCGATCGTGGTGGCGGTCAACAAGATCGACAAGCCCGAGGCGAACCCGGCGAAGATCCGTCAGCAGCTCACCGAGTACAACCTGGTGGCCGAGGAGTACGGCGGCGACACGATGTTCGTGGACGTCTCCGCCAAGAACCGCATCGGCATCGACGAGCTCCTCGAGGCCGTCCTGCTCACCGCGGACGCCGCGCTCGACCTGCGGGCGAACCCCGACAAGGACGCGCGTGGCGTGGCCGTCGAGGCGAAGCTGGACAAGGGTCGCGGCGCCGTCGCAACCGTCCTGGTCGAGTCCGGCACCCTGCACGTGGGTGACTCGATCGTGGCCGGCACCGCTCACGGGCGCGTGCGTGCCATGTTCGACGAGCACGGGGACAACGTCCTGGCCGCCGGGCCCGCCCGACCGGTCCAGGTCCTCGGCCTGCAGTCCGTCCCGCGAGCCGGTGACACGTTCATCGTGGCGCCCGACGACCGCACCGCCCGACAGATCGCCGACAAGCGGTCCGCGGCCGACCGAGCCGCCACGCTGGCCAAGCGTCGCAAGCGCGTCAGCCTGGAGGACTTCGCCAAGGCCCTCGAGGAGGGCAAGGTCGAGAACCTCAACCTCATCATCAAGGGTGACGTCTCCGGTGCCGTCGAGGCGCTGGAGGACTCGTTGCTCAAGATCGACGTGGGCGACGAGGTCGCGCTGCGGATCATCCACCGCGGGGTGGGTGCCATCACGCAGAACGACGTCAACCTGGCGACGGTGGACCACGCCGTCATCATCGGCTTCAATGTGCGCCCCGCCGAGCGGGTCGCCGAGCTGGCCGACCGCGAGGGGGTGGACCTGAAGTTCTACTCGGTGATCTACGACGCCATCGACGAGGTGGAGGCCGCCCTCAAGGGCATGCTCAAGCCGGAGTTCGAGGAGGTTCAGCTCGGCACCGCCGAGGTTCGCCAGGTGTTCCGGTCCTCCAAGGTCGGCAACATCGCCGGATCGATCGTGCGGTCGGGTCTCATGCGCCGCAACGCCAGCGCGCGTCTGCTGCGCGGCGGTGTGGTGGTGGGCGACAAGCTCACGATCGAGTCCCTGCGTCGCGAGAAGGATGACGTCACCGAGGTCCGCGAGGGCTTCGAGTGCGGCATCGGCCTCGGCGCGAAGGACATCCAGGAAGGCGACATCATCGAGACGTTCGAGATGCGCGAGAAGCCGCGCGCCTGATCGTCACCCGGCCGCCCGCGGGCGGGGTCAGGCTTCGGCCCGGCCCCGCCCGTCGGTGGCCTCCCTCGTCCCAAGAACCAGGAGCACACCCATGGCCGACGCACCCCGCGCCCGCAAGCTCGCCGAGCGCATCCAGCAGATCGTCGCGCGCATGCTCGACACCCGCATCAAGGACCCCAGGCTGGGATTCGTCACCGTGACCGACGTCCGCGTCACCGGCGACCTCCAGAACGCCACCGTCTTCTACACGGTGCTCGGCTCCGACGAGGACCGGATCTCCTCCGCGGCCGCCCTCGCCTCTGCCAAGGGCCTCATCCGTTCGGAGGTCGGCAAGCAGGTCGGCATCCGCCTGACCCCCACGATCGACTTCATCCTCGACGCACTCCCGGAGACCGCGGCGAGCCTCGAGGACGCCCTGCGTGCGGCCGCGGCCCGGGACGCCGAGGTGGCCCGCCTGGCGGTGGGCGCCCAGCCCGCCGGGGACGCCGACCCGTACCGCCGCGACGACGAGGTCGACGAGCTCGACGAGGGCGCGGACGACCGCGGCGCCGAGCTCGAGGACGCGCTGGCCGACGCCGTCGATGACGACACCGAGGCCGTCGACGAGGACACCGACGGCGGTGCGGCGCGGCCGTGACCACCGGTGCCGCCCCGGACGGCCCCCGCCCCGACGGGGCCACGCCTGGCACGTCCAGGCACGGCGCCCCCCGGCCCGACGCCCCCCGGGGCCGGGTCACCGCGGCCGACGGTCTGCTCCTCGTCGACAAGGACCAGGGCTGGACCAGTCACGACGTCGTCGCGCGTACCCGGCGCCTGGCGGCGACGAAGAAGGTCGGGCACGCCGGCACGCTGGACCCCATGGCCACCGGCCTGCTCGTGCTCGGCATCGGCCGCGCCACCCGGCTGCTGACCTACCTCGTCGGCGCCGACAAGGAATACACCGCTACCGTCCGGCTCGGCCAGGGCACGCTCACCGACGACGCCGAGGGCGAGATCACCGCCCGTCCCGGCGCCGCCGACCTGCTGGACGCCGGCGGGGGAGTGGACATGGCCCGACTCGGGACCGCCCTCGCCCAGCTGCGCGGGACCGTCCGGCAGGTCCCCAGCGCGGTCTCGGCGATCAAGGTGGACGGCCGCCGCTCGTACGCCCGCGTGCGCGCCGGGGAGGACGTCGTCCTGCCCGCCCGGGAGGTCACCATCACGCGCCTCGAGCTGCTCGCGCCGCCCCGGGCGGCGGAGGTGGACGGGCTCCCCGTCCTCGACCTGGACGTCCTCGTGGAGTGCTCCTCGGGAACCTACGTGCGCGCGCTCGCCCGCGACCTCGGGGCCGCGCTCGGCACGGCCGGGCACCTGACCGCGCTGCGCCGGACCCGCGTGGGCCCCTTCACCGTCGACGTCGCCCGGACCCTGGCCCGGCTCGGCGACGAGGTCGCGGCCCAGGCCCACGACCCCGAGCCGACCGCCCTGGCCGTGACGGGGCTGACGGAGGCCGCGACCGCCTGTTTCCCGGTGCGCCCGCTCACCGCCGACGAGGCTCGCGCGGTCGCCGTCGGGAAGTTCCTGGACGCGACGGGAGGCGACGGGGTCGTCGCGGCCGTCGCGCCCGACGGCGAGGTGGTCGCGCTGCTGCAGGACCGGTCCGGGCGGGCCAGGCCCGTGCTCGTCCTCGCCCCGGCCTGAGCCGGACCCGGCCCGGCGGCGCCCGGTGGTCGCCGCCCGGGGCGGTCCGGCGACGTGGCCGTTCGTTGCGGACCGCGGGCGCGTCGTATCGTCAGGGGAAGGAAGATCCCGACGAGAGACGGAGCACCACGATGACTGCGAACGCATCCGAGCCCGGCACCTGCGCCTGCGGCGGCCACGGCGGGGGTCACGGGCACGGCGGGGGCCACGGGCACGCGGCGCCGGACGGCCCGCGCGATCTCACCGGAGGGCGGCCCGACCTCGGCCTGACCTCGGCCCGACCCGGGGAGGGCACCGACCCGGCGACCCTTGCCGAGCAGGGCCCGCGGCCGGGCGGCGGCTGCGCCTGCGGCCGCCACTGACCGAGACCCCGGCCCAGGGTGCGGGAACGCGACCGGGTCCGGCCACGACCCGGTTGCCGGACCCGAGGGGAACGCCTGCCCGGGTGCTCGACGCCCGCCCGCCCTTGGGTAGTGTCGAGCGCGCACATCGTGGCGGAAGGCCGTCACACGGACGAACCGGAGGACGCGTGCAGGTGTGGAACGGGATCGATGAGATCCCAGCGGACCTCGGCCGCACCGTGGCGACCCTCGGCATCTTCGACGGCGTGCACCGGGGCCACCAGATGGTCCTGGGCGCCACCGCCGCCGAGGCCGAGGACGCCGGGCTGACGTCCGTCGCCGTCACGTTCGACCCGCACCCCGCTACGGTGCACCGGCCCGAGCTCCCCTTCGACCTCATCACCTCCCTCACCGACCGCATCGAGCGCCTCGCCGCGACCGGCCTGGACGCGGTGCTGGTGCTGCGGTACTCGATGGACCTGGCGCGGAACTCGCCCGAGGAGTTCGTCCGCCGGTACCTGCTGGGGGCGCTCCACGCCTCCCTCGTCGTGGTGGGTGAGGACGTCCGCTTCGGCTGGCAGAACGCCGGCGACCGGCACACCATGGCGGCATTGGGGCACCAGCTCGGCTTCGCCGTGCGCATCGTCGAGGACATCTGCGCGGACAACGGTCGCCGCTGGTCCTCGACCTGGGTGCGGGAGATGCTCGCCACCGGGGACGTGGCCGGGGCCGCCGCCGTCCTCGGCCGCAGCCACCGCGTGCGCGGCGTCGTCGCCCACGGCTTCAAGCGCGGCCGCGCCCTGGGCTACCCCACCGCGAACCTGCGCGCCGACGACCTCGGCCTCGTCCCCGCGGACGGTGTCTACGCCGGCTGGCTCATCCGGCCCGAGCACGCCCCCGACGACGGCACGTCCAAACGGCTGCCCGCCGCGATCTCCGTCGGCACCAACCCGACGTTCGACGGCGTCGAGCGCACCGTGGAGGCGTACGTCCTGGGCCGCACGGACCTCGACCTGTACGGCGAGGAGGTCGTCGTCGAGCTCGTCCAGCACCTGCGGCCGATGATCGGCTTCGACGGCATCCCCGCCCTGCTCGATCAGATGGCCGACGACGTCGCCCGCTCCGCGCAGCTCCTCGGCGTGCCGGCCCCGGCGCGCCCGGCCTACGTGCCCCCCGTCGGCTGAGGGCCTGTTCGCGCGGCATCCTGCGCTCCTGGTAGGCTGACCGTTGCCGTCAAGCCGGCCACGGATGTGTCATGCCCGGGTGAACCAGCCCCGGTGCTCCGTGCAACGAACCCACAAGGAGAACCATGGCCCTCGCTGCTGACGTGAAGCAGTCCATCATCAAGGAATACGCCACCCACGAGGGTGACACCGGTTCCCCCGAGGTCCAGGTCGCGATGCTGAGCCAGCGCATCAAGGACCTCACCGAGCACTTCAAGACCCACAAGCACGATCACCACTCCCGTCGTGGCCTGATGCTCCTGATCGGTCAGCGCAAGCGCCTGCTGACGTACCTCCAGCAGGAGGACATCGAGCGCTACCGCAGCCTGATCACGCGTCTCGGCCTGCGTCGCTGATCCACCGGTCGGGCCGGCACCGACCGTGCACGTCCCGACGGGGGCGTGCGAACCCGTTAGAACACACCTCGCCCGCACCGTGCCAGCGGTCCGGTCCTCGGTAGTGGTTCCCGGAACGCGCCGACGGCGTGATGTCCGTGGGCCTCGATCGATGACCGACGTGTCTGGAGTGCGGCAGAACACGAAGGAGGGCGCCCCATGGAGGGACCCGAGATCACGTCCGCCGAAGCCGTCATCGACAACGGCAAGTTCGGCACCCGCACCGTCCGCTTCGAGACCGGTCGGCTCGCACGCCAGGCCGCCGGCTCCGCCGTCGCCTACCTCGACGAGGAGACGATGGTGCTCTCGGCCACCACGGTCGGCAAGCACCCCAAGGAGCAGTTCGACTTCTTCCCCCTGACGGTCGACGTCGAGGAGCGCCAGTACGCCGCGGGCAAGATCCCCGGCTCGTTCTTCCGCCGCGAGGGCCGCCCCTCGACCGAGGCGATCCTGGCCTGCCGCCTGATCGACCGCCCGCTGCGTCCGACGTTCGCCAAGGGCCTGCGCAACGAGGTCCAGGTCGTCGAGACCGTCCTCGCGATCCACCCGGACGACACCTACGACGTCCTGGCCATCAACGCCGCGTCGCTGTCCACCCAGATCTCCGGCCTGCCCTTCTCCGGCCCGATCGGTGGCACCCGGATCGCCCTGATCGACGACCAGTGGGTCGCGTTCCCGCGCTACAGCGAGCTCGAGAAGGCCGTCTTCTCCATGGTCGTGGCCGGCCGCATCGCCGGCGACGACGTCGCGATCATGATGGTCGAGGCCGAGGCCACCGACAACGCCTGGACGCTCATCAAGGAGCACGGCGCCACCGCGCCCACCGAGGAGGTCGTGGCCCAGGGCCTCGAGGCCGCCAAGCCCTTCATCAAGGCGCTGTGCGAGGCCCAGAGCCGGCTCGCCGCGGAGACCGCCAAGCCCGTCGCGGAGTTCCCCCGCTTCCTCGACTACGAGGGCGACGCCTACGAGGCCGTCGAGGCCCACGTGCGCGCGGACCTGACCGGCGCCATCGTCATCGCCGACAAGCTCGAGCGCGAGGCGCGCCTCGACGAGATCCGCGCGGGCGCACTCGCCACGCTCGGCGAGCGCTTCGTCGGCCGCGAGAAGGAGCTCTCCGCCGCCTACCGGTCCGCCACCAAGGCGGCCGTGCGAAAGCGCGTCCTGACCGAGGGCGTCCGCATGGACGGCCGTGGCCTCAAGGACATCCGGACCCTCTCCGCCGAGGTCGAGGTCCTGCCCCGCGTGCACGGCTCGGCGCTGTTCGAGCGCGGCGAGACCCAGATCATGGGCGTGACCACGCTGAACATGCTCCGCATGGAGCAGCAGCTCGACACCCTCAGCCCGGCGACGCGCAAGCGCTACATGCACAACTACAACTTCCCGCCGTACTCGACCGGTGAGACGGGCCGGGTGGGCTCGCCCAAGCGACGCGAGATCGGCCACGGCGCGCTGGCCGAGCGGGCGCTCCTGCCCGTGCTGCCCACGCGCACGGAGTTCCCCTACGCGATCCGTCAGGTCTCCGAAGCCCTCAGCTCCAACGGCTCCACGTCGATGGGCTCCGTCTGCGCCTCGACCCTGTCCCTGCTGAACGCGGGCGTGCCGCTGCGCGCCCCCGTCGCCGGCATCGCCATGGGCCTGATGTCCGACACCGTGGACGGTGAGGTCCGCTACGCGGCGCTCACCGACATCCTCGGCGCCGAGGACGCCTTCGGCGACATGGACTTCAAGGTCGCCGGTACCCGCGAGTTCGTCACGGCGATCCAGCTCGACACCAAGCTCGACGGCATCCCCGCCTCCGTGCTGGCCGGCGCGCTGACGCAGGCCCGTGATGCCCGCATGTACATCCTCGACGTGATGAACGAGGCCATCGACACCCCGGACGAGATGGCCCCGACCGCACCGCGCGTCATCACCGTCAAGGTCCCCGTGGACAAGATCGGCGAGGTCATCGGGCCGAAGGGCAAGATGATCAACCAGATCCAGGAGGACACGGGCGCCGACATCTCGATCGAGGACGACGGCACGGTGTACATCGGCGCGATCGACGGCCCCTCCGCCGAGGCGGCGCGCCAGGCGGTCAACGCGATCGCCAACCCGACGATGCCGGAGATCGGTGAGCGGTTCGTCGGCACGGTCGTCAAGACGACCACCTTCGGTGCCTTCGTCTCGCTCAGCCCCGGCAAGGACGGGCTGCTGCACATCTCGCAGATCCGTCGTCTCGTGGGTGGCAAGCGGGTCGACAACGTCGAGGACGTCATCAACGTCGGCGACAAGGTCCAGGTCGAGCTCGCCGAGATCGACCCGCGCGGCAAGCTGTCCCTGCACGCCGTCGTCGAGGACGAGGAGGGCGGCGACGCCACCGACGGTGCCGAGACCGCTGAGCCGGCGGAGTCCGGCGACGGCGAGCGGGCCCCCCGCCGCGACGGCGGGCGCCGCCGCGAGCGGACCCGTCACCGTGGCGGCGAGGACGCGGCCGGGTCGGGCGACGACGCCTGAGGATGCCGCAGCCGCTCGACCTCGCTCCCGCCGGTAGACCCGGCACGGAGGTCCGCCTCGGGCAGGACGGCAGCGTCATCCGGCGCTCCGTCCTGCCCGGCGGGATCCGGGTCCTGACCGAGAACATGCCCGGCCAGCGGTCCACGGCCGTCGGGGCCTGGGTCGCCGTCGGCTCGCGCGACGAGACCGACGGCCACCACGGGTCCACGCACTTCCTCGAGCACCTGCTCTTCAAGGGCACCGCACGGCGCTCCGCGCTGGACATCGCGGAGGCCTTCGACGCCGTCGGCGGCGAGGCCAACGCGGCGACCGGCAAGGAGCACACCTGCTACTACGCGCGGGTGCTCGACGCCGACCTGCCGATGGCGGTCGACGTCATCACCGACATGATCACCTCCGCGACCCTGGACGCCGCCGAGCTCGAGACCGAGCGTGGCGTGATCCTCGAAGAGCTCGCCATGAACGGTGACGACCCGACGGACGTCGCCCACGAGCGCTTCGCCACCGCCGTGCTGGGGCAGCACCCGCTCGGGCGTCCCATCGGTGGCACCCCGGAGACCATCCGAGCCGTCCCGCGCGAGGCCGTCCTCGAGCACTACCGGCGCACCTACGTCCCCGCCGAGCTGGTGGTCACCGCCGCGGGCAGCGTCGAGCACGACGTGCTCTGCGCGCAGGTCCTGTCCGCCGTGCGTGCGGCGGGCTGGGAGCTGGACGACGGCGCCGCCCCCGCCCCGCGCCGGACCGGCACCGCCGGGCCCGGCTCCGGGACGGCGACGATCCCCACGACCGGCAGCGCGGTGACCGTGAACCGCCCCACCGAGCAGGCGAACGTGCTGCTCGGCGGCCCCGGCATCCTGGTCGGGGACGAGCGGCGCTTCGTGCTGTCCGTCCTGACCACGGTGCTCGGCGGTGGCATGAGCTCGCGCCTGTTCCAGGAGATCCGGGAGCGGCGGGGACTGGCCTACACGACCTATGCCTTCGCCTCCTCCTACGCCGAGGCAGGCACCTTCGGGCTGTACGCGGGCTGCGCGCCCGGCAACGTCGCCCAGGTCACCGAGCTCCTCGCGGCGGAGTGGGCCCGGCTCGCCACCGACGGCATCTCCGCCGAGGAGCTCGAGCGCGGCATCGGCCAGCTGCGCGGCAACCTCGTCCTGGGGCTGGAGGACAACGGTTCGCGGATGTCGCGGCTCGGGCGCGCCGAGATCGTGTACGGCGAGCTGACGAGCATCGACGAGATGATCGAGCGGATCAGCGTCGTCACCACCGGGCAGGTCCGCGACCTGGCCGTCGAGCTGGCGGCCGCGCCACGGTCCGTGGTGGTCGTCGGCCCGTTCGAGAACGACGTCGCCGCAACGCTGCTCGCGGGCATACCCGCACCCTGACGCCGCGCGCTTCGCCGTCGGTGAGGTTGCGTGGCCCGTCAGGCCGCGTTCGCAGTCAGGCGTACACGACCGGCAGGACGCGCAGGAGCCAGTCGGCCACCGCCTGCCGGACGGCCGGGAGGTCCTTCTCGAGCGCGTGGCCGCCGGGCACCGCCACGACCGTGCGGTCGGGTGCCGGTACCATCCCCGGGAGGCCGTGAGAGTCCTCGACGGCGTCCGTGGCCGGCCGGAGCCGCGGGCGCCGTCGTCCATCGCCTACGCTTTCCGTGTGACCTCCCCCCTCTCGGTAGCGGTGATCGGCGCCCGTGGGCGCATGGGTGCGACGGTGTGCGACGCCGTGGACGGTGCGCCGGACCTCGAGCTCGTCGCCCGCCTCGACGTGGGCGACGACGTCGCCGCCCTCGCCGGGGCCGTTCAGGTGGCTGTCGACTTCACCGTGCCCGCCGTCACCGAGGGGAACGTCCATGCCCTGATCGACGCCGGCGTGCACGCCGTCGTCGGTACCACCGGGTGGACCGCGGAGTCGCTCGGCCGTGTCCGCGACCACCTCGCCGAGGCCGACGCCGGCCGCGAGCGGCGGCTCGGCGTCCTGATCGCCCCGAACTTCGCACTCTCCGCCGTGCTGGCGATGCGCTTCGCCCAGCAGGCCGCCAGGTTCTTCGAGTCGGTCGAGGTGGTCGAGCTGCACCACCCCGACAAGGTCGACGCCCCCTCGGGCACCGCCATGACCACTGCGCGCCACATCGCCGAGGCGCGGGCGGCGGCCGGGCTCGGGCCGATGCCCGACGCCACCACGACGCAGGTGGACGGGGCGCGCGGCGCCGTCGTCGACGGCGTGCACGTGCATGCCGTGCGGCTGCGCGGCCTCGTCGCGCACGAGGAGATCCTGCTCGGCAACCCCGGGGAGCAGCTGACGATCCGCACCGACTCCTTCGACCGGTCCAGCTTCATGCCCGGGGTGCTGCTCGCGGCTCGGCAGGTCGGTGCCCACCCGGGCCTGACGTTCGGCCTGGGCGAGCTGCTCGACCTGTGAGGCTCAGAGTTCGGCGTACCAGCAGCTCTCGGTGACGGGCGTGCCGCCCACGTCGAGCGTGCGGCGCAGCCCCGCCGGGGCGAAGCCGGCCTGGTCGAGGAACCGCGTGCGCGCATCGTCGCCCTGCACCGCCCACGTCTGCACACGCCGGGCGCCCTGCTCGCGCAACAGGTCGGCGCACGCCGCCAGCAGCCGGGAGCCGTGGCCGCGCCGGCCGTACTCCGCCGGTACCTCGAGCGCCAGGATCTCCGCGACGGCGCCCGCGCCCCCAGGCTCCGCGGTCGCGGCGCCGGCACCCGCCTGGCCCGGCTCCACCGGCACGGCGGCCTCGCCCGGCTCCACCGGCACGGCGACCTCGGCCGGGGCGTAGGCGGCGAAGCCCACGATCACCCGCCCCGCGAGCGCGGTGAGCACCCGGTGCCGCGGCGTCGGCGGCGCGGTGATGGCAGCGGCCCACGACTCCCCGAGCGCCCGCGCATCGATGAGGCCCGCCACCTCGGGGGCGAGCTCCTTCCCGGTGCCCGCGGCGAGCGTGGCGCGCAGGGTGCGGGCATGGATGTTCCCCAGGAGGCGGGCGTCGTCCGCCGTCGCCGGGCGCACCGAGTAGTCCGCGGTCGGGCGCAGCGGGTCGTTGTGGGCGTGGCCCGCGTGCGGGTCGGGGTCGGTGCCGCCGAGCAGGCTGCCGAGCAGGTCGTCCGAGGGATCGCCGGGAGTGGTCACCGCGCCAGGCTAACCGCCGAGGAGGTGGGCGGCTGCCGACGGGGCCAGGGTGCGTCCTGGGCCCGGCCCGGGCAGCCGGCACGTCCCGGCACCACCATGTGGGAGGGGCTCGGCGCCGGGGACGTACGGCGCTACGGTTCGCCTATGGCGCACTCCGACATCGCGGCCCGCACCCCGTCGAGGACCTTCGGGTCCGTCTCCACGGCGATGGTGACACCCTTCCACGAGGACGGCTCGATCGACATCGACTCCGCGGTGCGGGTGGCGGTCAAGCTCGTCGACGACGGCTGCGACGCCCTCGTGCTCAGCGGCACCACGGGGGAGTCCCCGACGACGCACCAGGCCGAGAAGGACGACCTCGTGCGCGCCGTCGTCGACGCGGTGGGGGACCGGGCCATGATCGTCGGCGGCGCCGGTTCCAACGACACCGCGCACGCCGTCCGCATCGCGCAGGGCGCCCAGCGCTCCGGCGCGCAGGGCGTGCTCGTGGTCTCCCCGTACTACAACCGACCCTCCCAGGAGGGTGTGTACCAGCACATCAAGGCCGTGGCCGACGCCGTCGACCTGCCGGTGCTCCTCTACGACATCCCCGGCCGCACCGGCGTCGCCATCGGCGACGACACGCTCGACCGCCTCGCCCAGCACCCGCGGGTCCTGGGCGTCAAGGACGCGACCGGGGACGTCCCGGCCGGGTTCGAACGGATGGCGCGCACCGGGTTGGAGTTCTACTCCGGCGACGACGCCCTCAACTTCGACTGGCTCGCCCACGGTGCGTCCGGCGTCGTCTCCGTGGTCGGCCACGTCGCAGCAGGCGCCTACGCCACGATGGTGCGCGCCGTCGACTCCGGTGACCTGCCCGGCGCACGCGACGTCGCCGCCCGGATGCGCCCGATCGTCGCCGCCCTCATGGGCGGCGGGCAGGGTGCGGTGATGTCCAAGCACGCCCTCGTGCTCCAGGGCGTCATCCCCACGGCGACCGTCCGGCTGCCCCTCGTGGCGGCGTCCCCCGCCGAGGTCGACGAGCTCGCCCGGGTGCTGCGCGAGCACGCGCTGCTCGGCTGAGTGCGGCAGGTGCGGCCCACGCCTGGCAAGATGGGTCCGTGAGCCATCCCCATCCTGAGCTGTCCACGCCCGGTCCGATCCAGCAGGGAGGACTGAGGATCGTCCCCCTCGGCGGCCTCGGCGAGGTTGGGCGGAACATGACCGTCTTCGAGCACGCCGGCAAGCTGCTCATCGTCGACTGCGGCGTGCTCTTCCCCGAGGACAACCAGCCCGGCGTGGACCTCATCCTGCCGGACTTCGACTACATCGCCGACCGCCTCGACGACGTCGTCGCCATCGTCCTGACCCACGGGCACGAGGACCACATCGGCGGCGTCCCGTACCTGCTGCGCCAGCGCGGGGACATCCCGCTGATCGGCTCGCAACTCACCCTGGCCTTCATCGAGGCCAAGCTCCGCGAGCACCGGATCACCCCCGTCACGCTCACCGTCGCCGCGGGCCAGGTGGAGCAGCTCGGGCCGTTCGGCCTGGAGTTCGTCGCCGTCAACCACTCCATCCCGGACGCCCTCGCCGTCATGATCCGCACCGATGCCGGCAACGTCCTGCACACCGGCGACTTCAAGATGGACCAGCTGCCGCTGGACGGGCGCGTGACCGACCTGCGTGCCTTCGCCCGCTTCGGCGAGGAGGGGGTCGATCTCTTCATGGTCGACTCCACCAACGCCGAGGTCCCCGGCTTCACCGCGCACGAGCGCAACATCGGCCCGGTGCTCGACTCCGTCTTCGCGCAGGCGCAGGGGCAGATCGTCGTCGCGTCCTTCGCCTCGCACGTGCACCGGGTCCAGCAGGTGCTCGACGCCGCCGCCCTGCACGAGCGCAAGGTCGCCCTGGTCGGGCGCTCGATGGTGCGCAACATGACCATCGCCGCCGACCTCGGCTACCTCAAGGTGCCGCCGAACACGCTCATCGACGTCAAGAAGATCGACGACTACGCGCCGTCCGACACGGTCCTGATGGCCACGGGCTCGCAGGGGGAGCCGATGGCCGCGCTCAGCCGCATCGCCAACCGGGACCACCGCGTCGCCGTGGGCCCCGGGGACACGGTGATCTTCGCCAGCTCCCTCATCCCGGGCAACGAGAACTCCGTGTTCCGGGTCATCAACGGTCTCATGCGCCTCGGCGCGAAGGTCGTCCACCAGGGCAACGCGAAGGTGCACGTCTCCGGGCACGCCAGCGCCGGCGAGCTGCTGTACTGCTACAACATCGTCCGGCCCAAGAACGTCATGCCCGTGCACGGCGAGATCCGGCACCTGGTGGCCAACGGGGCGCTCGCGGTGGCCACCGGCGTGGCCCCGGAGCGGGTCGTCCTCGCCGAGGACGGCGTCGTCGTGGACCTGGTCGCCGGCAGGGCGCGCATCGCCGGCGCCGTGCCCTGCGGCTACGTGTACGTCGACGGCTCCAGCGTCGGGGAGATCACCGACGCCGAGCTCAAGGACCGCCGCATCCTCGGCGAGGAGGGCTTCATCTCGATCTTCGCCGTCGTCGACACGGCCACCGGGAAGGTCCTCACCGGCCCGCACATCCAGGCCCGCGGCATGGCCGAGGACGACGCCGTCTTCGACAGCATCCTGCCCGACGTCACGCAGGCGCTGAACGAGGTGGTCGGCCGCGGGAACGCGGACGTGCCCCAGATGCAGCAGGCCATGCGCCGCGTCGTCGGCCGGTGGACGGCCAAGCGGCTGCGCCGCAGCCCGATGATCATCCCCACCGTCGTCGAGGCCTGAGCGCGGACCGTCGAGGCCGCGCACGGGCGAGTGCCGCTCGTCACCCCGGCGCGGCGGGGGTGCCCGGGCGGCGCGGCGGCGCTAGTTTGGGGCGCAACATGGCTACCCGTACGACATCCTCCGGACGGTCGGCCTCGACGGCACGTGGATCCTCTGCGCGCGGCTCGCGCGGCGGCAAGGCCCCCCGTGGCGCCGGGCGCCCGGCGAAGCCGGCGCGCCCGAGGCGCGGCCCGCTCCCGGTGCGGATGGTCCGCGGCATCTGGATGGGAGGAGCACACGTGGTGGCAGGCACGGCCCGCAGCGTCGGGTCCGGCGCGCGGGACCTCGACCCGGCGCTGCGTCGCGACGGGCTCGCGTTCCTGCTCCTCGGGCTGGCGATCGTCATCGCGCTGCGCGAGTGGTTCGGCCTGTCCGGCGTCGCGGGTGACGTCATCCACCACGTCGCCGCGGGCGTGGTCGGCGTGCTCGGCGTGCTCGTGCCCGTCGCCCTCACCGCCCTGGCCGTCCGCCTCATGCGGCACCCGGAACGTGCCCGGGCCAGCGCCCGCGTCACGATCGGCCTGGGTGCCGTCACCACCGCCGTCGCCGGCCTGATCCACCTCGGTGCCGACCTGCCGAGCCCCACCGCCGACTTCGCCGCCGTCGAGTCCGCCGGCGGGCTGCTCGGCTGGCTCGCGGGTACGCCGCTCACCACGCTGCTCTCGGCCTGGGGCGCCGTCCCCGTGCTCGTGCTCCTCGCCGCCTTCGGCCTCCTCGTCGCCACCGCCACCCCGGTGGCCGCCGTCCCGGGGCGGCTGCGTACCGCCGGGTCGTGGCTGCTCGGCCACGGGCACCGGGACGCGACGGAGACGGCGGCGGACGAGCTCGTCGCAGCCGACGGCACCGCCCGCCCCCCCGCTCCTCGCCGCCGCAAGCAGCGCGCGAGCACGGCGCCCGAGATCGACCCCGGTGCGTATCACGCCGACGAGGCGTTCGCGCAGCCCCACGACCTCGAGCCGGCGGACGGGGACGACGCCGCGACCCGGGGGCTCGCGGGAGCCAAGGGTGCCCGGCGTCGACGTCGGGGCGGCGACGCCCCCACCGCACCGACCGCCGCCGGCCCGGACGACGCCGAGGGGGAGCTCGTCGCCCCGCCCACGCAGGCCCTGCCCGCCCGGGCCGAGCAGCTCGAGCTGGCGCCCGACGTCGTGTACACCCTGCCCGCCGACGACGCCCTCACCAAGGGCGCCCCCCACAAGGTCCGCTCCGCCGCGAACGACCGCGTGGTCGAGGCCCTGACCAAGGTGCTCACCGAGTTCGCCGTCGACGCCCACGTCACCGGCTTCTCCCGCGGCCCGACCGTCACCCGCTACGAGCTCGAGCTCGGCCCCGGCGTCAAGGTCGAGCGCATCACGGCCCTGAGCAAGAACATCGCCTACGTGGTCGCCAGCGCCGACGTGCGCATCCTGTCCCCGATCCCCGGCAAGTCCGCCATCGGCGTCGAGATCCCCAACGCCGACCGGGAGACCGTCGCCCTCGGGGACGTCCTGCGCTCCTCCGTCGCACGGCGCAGCGAGCACCCGCTCGTCGTCGGCGTGGGCAAGGACGTCGAGGGTGGCTACGTCGTCGCCAACCTCGCCAAGATGCCGCACCTGCTCGTCGCCGGTGCCACGGGAGCCGGCAAGTCCAGCTTCGTGAACTCGTTGATCACCTCGATCATGATGCGCTCCACGCCGGAGGAGGTGCGCATGGTGCTGGTGGACCCCAAGCGGGTCGAGCTCACCATCTACGAGGGCATCCCGCACCTGATCACCCCGATCATCACCAGCCCCAAGAAGGCCGCCGAGGCGCTGGACTGGGTCGTGCGCGAGATGGACGCCCGCTACGACGACCTCTCGCAGTTCGGGTTCAAGCACGTGGACGACTTCAACGCCGCGGTCCGCGCCGGCAAGGTGCAGCCCCCCGCGGGCTCCGAGCGAAAGATCGCGCCCTACCCGTACCTGTTGGTCATCGTGGACGAGCTCGCCGACCTCATGATGGTCGCCCCGCGCGACGTCGAGGCCTCGATCCAGCGCATCACCCAGCTCGCCCGCGCGGCCGGCATCCACCTGGTGCTCGCCACCCAGCGGCCCTCCGTGGACGTGGTCACCGGCATCATCAAGGCCAACATCCCCTCCCGGCTGGCGTTCGCGACATCGTCGTTGGCCGACTCGCGGGTGGTGCTGGACCAGCCCGGTGCCGAGAAGCTCATCGGCCAGGGCGACGCCCTGTTCCTGCCGATGGGCACCGCGAAGCCGATGCGCGTGCAGGGCGCGTGGGTCACCGAGTCCGAGATGCACGCCGTCGTCGACCACGTCAAGTCCCAGCTCAAGCCGAGCTACCGCGAGGACGTCATCGTCCCCGTGGTCAAGAAGCAGGTCGACGAGGACATCGGCGACGACCTCGACCTGCTGCTGCAGGCCGCCGAGCTCGTGGTCACCACGCAGTTCGGCTCCACCTCGATGCTCCAGCGCAAGCTGCGGGTCGGCTTCGCCAAGGCCGGTCGGCTCATGGACCTGCTCGAGTCCCGCGAGATCGTCGGCCCCTCGGAGGGGTCGAAGGCACGCGACGTCCTGGTCCAGCCCGACGACCTCCCGGCCACGCTCGCCATGCTGCGCGGCGAGGACCCGCCCGGCGGCGACGGCGCGGCGCCGTACGACGTGGCGGTGGACGCGGTCGACGGCGGGCACACCGACCCGTACGCCGACGGCATCGAGGGGCACGCCCCCGCCGTCGCGGAACCCTGGGACGACCAGGACGACGCGGGTGACGACGACGCCTGGTCGCTCACCGGCCGCTGACGGCGGCGTCGGGCGCCCGCACCGGTGCCGTGACACTAAGGTGAGCGGGTGACGAACGACCCGGCTGCACCGCACCAGGACCCGACCCAGGCACCCGCCCCGGTCCCGCTCTGGAACATCGCGAACATCCTGACGATGCTCCGCATCGTCATGGTGCCGGTCTTCGCGGTCATCTTCCTCCAAGGCACGACGGCGACCCGGATCGCGGCGACGGTCGTCTTCCTCCTCGCCGCCGCCACCGACAAGCTGGACGGCTCGATCGCCCGCGCCCGGGGGCTCGTCACCGACTTCGGCAAGCTCGCCGACCCCATCGCGGACAAGGCACTCGTCATCACCGCGATCGTCCTGCTCTCCGTCGAGGGCCTGCTGCCGTGGTGGGTGACGGTCGTCATCATCGTCCGCGAGCTCGCGATCACGGTGCTGCGTGACTACCTCAAGCGCCGCGGCTACGTCATGGCCGCGAGCCGGGGCGGCAAGCTCAAGACGAGCCTGCAGATCGTCTTCATCGGCCTCCTGCTCGTCCCGTGGCCCGACCTGGTCTCGAGCGGCATCGCCGACGCCGTCGCCCTCGTCGCGTGGGTGATCGTGCTGATCGCCGTCGCGGTCACGGTCCTGACCGGTCTCGACTATCTCGGCACGGCGGTCAGGATCTCCCGGGCGGGTACCACCGGGGAATGAACGCCGCCGACCCGGTCACCCGGGTGGTCGACGCGCTCGCCCGCCGGGGCGCCACGCTCGCCGTCGCCGAGTCCCTCACCGGGGGGCAGGTCTGCGCCACCCTGGTGGCCGTGCCCGGCGTCTCGGCGGTGCTGCGCGGCGGCGTCGTCGCGTACGCGAGCGACCTCAAGGCCGAGCTCCTCGGGGTGGACCCCGCGCTCCTCGCCGCCCGCGGGCCGGTGCACCCCGACGTCGCCCGCCAGATGGCGCGCGGCGCCGCGGCCCGCCTGGGGGCCACCCACGCGATCGCGACGACCGGGGTGGCCGGGCCCGGCCCCGCCGACGGTCACCCCGCCGGCACCGTGCACGTGGCCGCCCACGGCCCCGGCGCCGAGCGCGTGCGCTCGCTCGTGCTCGCCGGGCCCCGGACAGCGGTGCGTGCGGCGGCCGCCGCCGCGGTGCTCGCCCTCCTCGGTGGCCTGCTCGCGGACGAGGACGGCGCCGGGGCGTGAGCACGGGTGCGGTGCGCGGCCGCGGGCGTGGTTCGACCCAAGCGCGCCGGGGAACAACGGGCCACCCGGAACCGTTGGACACGTTGATGACTAGCAGCAGATATCAGTACCGGGCGGGTAAGCGTGCTACCGTCCAGGCCCTGCGCGGACCCGAGGGACGCCCCGACGGCCGCGCGGGGAGGCGCCCCGCCCAGACGGCGGGGCGCGGTAGCAAGGCCCCTGCCCAGACGGCGGGGTACGGTAGCAAGACACAGCCCATCCGGGCCGGGGAGGAGGGCAGCACCGTGATCCTGCTTCGTCGCGAGATCGGAGACGTGCTCCGAGACGCCCGCCAGCGCCAGGGCCGCACGCTGCGCGAGGTCTCCTCCGCCGCACGCGTCTCGCTCGGCTACCTCAGCGAGGTCGAACGCGGGCAGAAGGAGGCATCCTCCGAGTTGCTCGCGTCCATCTGCGAGGCTCTCAACGTCCCGTTGAGCTTCGTGCTCCGCGCCGTCTCCGACCGCGTGGCCGTCACCGAGGGCGTGCACGTGCCCGACACGGTGCCCGAGGAGTTGCTGCGCCGCGAGAGCGTCCTGACGCCCGTCGGCTGACCAGTGCACGAGAATGCTTCACGGCGAGGCCCGGACCATCAGGTCCGGGCCTCGCCGCCGTCAGGTCCTCGCCCTGCCGTCAGGTCCTCGCCCCGGCGCCACGCGTGGGCGCAGACCTTGCGGCGTGGGTCCGAAACCCGCCGCGTCGAGGGCCGCCCGCAGCGGACCGTCTGCATCGAGTGCGGGTGCCCCGTCGATGCGCCGGAGCGTGAGCGGCCCCAGGGCGCCGCGTGCGGCGACCCGCGCGAGGGCGGCCGTCGCCGCCGTCAGCGTGACCGCGTCCCGGGTGAAGGAGAGCAGGGTGCGGCCGCCCCGCTCCACGTAGAGGACGGCG
>NZ_JBTSDU010000011.1:0-43340 GCF_054605595.1 Georgenia sp.
TCCACCGTATTGACGATCGCCGGGAGGGCTGTGTGATCGCGCCCGTCGAACGCGTTGAGGTAGAGCTGAGACCCCGCCTGAACATAGGGCGGATCGATGTACATAAATGCTCGATCGTCCTGAGCGTAACGCTGGATCACTGTCCTGCCGTCAAGGTCTGAGACCGTGATCTGATCGGCCAAGCCTCCGATCGCAGTCAATCGTTCGATGAGCGTTTCGCGATTGAAGCGGGCGTCAATCTTGTATCTCCCTTCCTGCCGCTGACCGCCGATAACTCCGGCATTCAGAATCCCTGAACGATTGGTCCTGTTCAGAAAGAAGAAGGCGAACCCGAGGCGGAGTGCATCTCGCTCATCGCGCGATCTGTATATCTCTCGCTGCTTCTGCCATTCAGCGATCGTAAGTGGGACGGACGCAACCATTTCAACGAAGCTGGCATTGTCTCCGACCGCAGATTTCCAGAAGGCGTACACCGCAGGGTCAATGTCGTTGATAACCAGTTCTTCGACAATGCCCTCACGGAGCAACGCAATCCCAGCTCCCACGCCACCGGCATATGGCTCGATATAACGTGCGCGCTCGACCCTGAGAGCATCGATGATGTCGCCAAAGAAGCCAGCGAGCGCCGCCTTTCCTCCCGGATAGCGGAGCGGCGAGAGCGTTCCGTACCGACGTGACGCGACAACCCGCAGCGTGTCACTCATCAGGACTCCTTCCCCGCTCGATGCGCGGCGACTCGACAGCGAGCCGAGCAGAAGCGCGCATCACCTCGCCCGAGGAACGCCTGATCGCAGCGCTCGCAGTTACGCCACGCCTTACGGCGACGTAGCCGCTCATGACGCAGCGCTCGATCAACGTCAGTGAGGCCCGCGTCGCTCAGGCTCGTGAAGTCCTGCATGTAACGGATACTACTCGTAACGACATCACAGAGCCATCGACACGCCGAATCGATGCGGTACACCGTGAAGGGACGCGCCAACCGAATGCGACTGTGTCGTGGTCAGTGCCCTATGGCGCGGTGGGCTCGCCTGCGCGTCACCGCGAGGACGGCACCGGCTGCCGTTCGCGACGCTCCCCCGCACGGACACTTATGAGCTGGATCAGACTGACGGGGCCGATCCAAAGGAACTTGAAGGCGTTCCAGACGAACACCAGGACCAGCAGGTAGAGCCAACCGGGACCCCCGTCGTTGATGATCGTGGTGCAGATCGCCGCGGCGTAGAAGTAGACCCCGGCGAGCAGCATCGCGGGGACGCCCCACTTCAGGCCGCGCCGTGTGCGGATCGCGTTGAGCAGCAGGTTCGTGGGTGCGTAGCGGAGTACGCCATAGCCTCGTGCGCTGAGCGCCACGGACGTCCGGAGCATTGCAGGCCTCTTTCCTCGTCATAGCGCGACGGTGTTCCGTCGTGGAGGCGGCTATGAACCGAGTGCCCGCGAAGGGCCGTCCCGAAGGACCCGCATAGTTTGCTGAACCTGCCTCGCTACCGAGTTTACGACTGTCCTATGGCAGAGGGAACCCCATCGGCAGGCGGGCGTGTACCTCGTCGGTGACCTTGGAGCGAGAGGACACCGATCATGGCCACGTTGGCGGAGCAGGTGCAGGGTGAGCGGATGGCGCGGGTCGCGTTGTCGATGATCGCCGAGCCGAACGACCCGATCACGGGGTACGTCCTGGCCCGTCACGGCGGGGTCGAGACGCTGCGGCTGATCGAGTCCGACGACGAAGTGCCCGGCCTGGCACGCGCCGACACACTGATGTGGCGCGAACGACTGACGGCGCGGGTCACACCCGGCCTGCTGGATCAGATGGCTCAGGCGGAGCGGCATGGATTCGGCACGCTCATCCCCGCCGACAAGGAATGGCCCGCCGGCCTGAACGACCTGAGCGATCGTGCGCCGTACCTGCTGTGGACTCGCGGTGCGGTCTCGTTCTTGATGACGGCGCTGAGCGATCGGGCCACGATCACGGGCGCTCGCGCTGCGACCGCCTATGGAGAGCAGGTCGCGGGCGAGCTGGCGGCGGGTCTTGCCGATGAGGAACGGGTCGTCGTCTCCGGTGGCGCCTATGGGATCGAAGGGGCCGCGCACAAGAGCGTGCTTGCCGCGAGCGGTCAGACGATCGCCGTTCTGGCCGGCGGGTTGGACCGCCCCTACCCGGCCGGGCACAGCGAGCTGCTGAATCGCATTGGGGATGTCGGCTTGCTGGTGAGCGAGCTGCCGCCGGGAGCCGCACCGACCAGACACAGGTTCCTGGCCCGCAACCGCCTGCTGGCGGCGCTCTCGGGTGCGACCGTGATCCCCGAGGCCGGTCCTCGGTCCGGGTCGATGACCACTGTCATCGCCGCACGCGAACTCAGCCGGGGCGTCGGTGCGGTGCCCGGCCCGGTGACCAGCGTCGCGAGCGCGGGGCCGAACGAACTCATCAAGCAAGGCTTCGCCTCGCTCGTCACCCAGCCCAGCGACGTGATCGACCTACTCGACGCCGACAGAACCCCGGACCGGACTGTGACGCGGCCCGAGGTCGGACGCGAGTTCGGGCACCGGCACCCGTCGCCGGGCACGCCGGGGCGCTCTCTCTGACGGCCGCCCTCGCTGGACGGGTTCACAAGCTCGGTGCGGGGCGTGATGTGGTCGCTGGCCGCACCGCATCAGCCGTCGTGCCTTCGTGAGCGATCGCCTGGGCGCGGTTGAGGGCGGCGCGGGCGCGGATGGCGTCGATCTTCTGGCTGGTGCTCTCCGGCGTCGGGCCGAGCGGGGTCCGGTCGTCGGTGATGCCGTAGCGGTCGCGGTAGGCGGCGACGGTGCGAGCGGCACGCCACCACGCCGCCTTCTGCTTGTCGCCCCTCGGAGCCGCGCCGAGGTCGGCCGTCCACGGCTCCTCATCGGTGAGGTAGCCGCGGAGCACGGCGTCGGCGCGGCCTTCGATCAGCTCGCGGCGCTCGTCCAGGGCTCGCCGCATGTCGTCTGCCATCTGCCCGCCGGCGTGCGGGATCAGTCCGACGATCAGCCTCGGGGCCTTGCGGGTGCGGCCTGATCCGGCAGGCCGGGCGGTGGCGCGTGCCACGCGGGCGTGCAGGACGGAGGCGATGTCATCGGCATCGTCCAGACTCCGCGCGGCGACCAGCCGCGGGAGCAGCGCGTCGAGGTCGTGGTGGTTGGCCTCGGCGTGACGCAGCTCGGCCGACAGCGCGCCGTAGGCGTCGGAGCCGAGCACGTCTTCGATCTGCTCGGCGGTGATCCCGGACGCGGCGAGCAAGGTCGCCCAGCGGTCGTGCTGGGCGGCTTGCGCGATCGTGTCGTACTCGGCCGCGAGCTGCGCGATCGAGCCCCAGCGGTCCTGCTCGGCAGCGACCGTCTCGTGCGCAGACAGCTCGGCGCCGATGTGCTGCAACACGCCGTAGAGGATCGAGCGAGCGGTGACGTTCGGGTTGTCTCCGGGATGCGGCACCGCGTGTTCTGCGTCCTCTCGGTCGACGGTGACATAGGCGTGGTTGCTGTGGGCGCCGCGGGTCATGGAGACGTAGAAGTTCTCCCGCGTCGTGGTGGCGGTGACGACCGCGTGCGCGGTGTCGGTGGTGACGCCCTGGGCGCGGTGCGCGGTGATCGCGTAGCCGAGGTCCAGGTGCTCGGCCACATAGTCGGCCGGCAGGACGATCCCGCCGCCGAACCTGCGCCCGGCCGGGCGGATGATGACCGACCCGTCCTCGCGAACTCCGGTGACGGTCCAGCGGGAGCCGTTGCGGACCCAGGTTCGGCCGTTGCGGAGCCGCCGGTCGTTCTCGCGGGTGATGACCAGATCGCCCTCGGAGACCGCGGTGCCGTCGCGCAGCGGCAGTTCGCGGGTCGGGTTTACGGTGCCGTCGATGATCCGATCCGCCCGCGCTCTGGCGTTCAGCTCGGTGACGGTCGCGTGGGTCTCGGTCACCAGGATCGACGCCCGCCCGGCGGCAAGATCGGCCCGCCATTCTGTGTAGGCGGCGTCGATCATCGCTTCCTCGTCGCCGCCGGTGATCCGGCCGTGCTCGATCAGGGCGTCGATCGCCTCGGCACGGCCGTGGCGTAGCTGGAGCGAGGTGGTCTTCTCCCATTCGTTGGTGAAGCGGTGCAGATCGGTCAGCTCGGGCGCGTCATCGCGGGCGTGCACGAGCATGGCGAAACTGCCGCCGGCGCCGGGTGATTGGAGCTGGCCCCAGTCGCCGACCAGGAGGACTTTCGCGCCGGCCTTCTCGGCTTCGTGGGTGAGCCGATCCAACGACATCGTGCCGGCCAGGCTCGCCTCGTCGATGATGACGAGCTGCCCGGCCGTGAACGTAGTCCCGTACATGAGGTGGTTCTGCCACCACTTCGCCGTGTTCTCCGTGGCGATGCCGAGGTCATCGGCGAGGACCTGCGCGGCGACCGCCGAGGGGGCGAGCCCGATCACCGACCCTGTGCCGTGCTCCTTCTCCCACGCCCTGCGGAGCCCGTTCATCGCCGTCGTCTTCCCGGCCCCAGCCGGGCCGACCAGCACGTCCACGACCCGACCGGAGACCGCGATCGCGGCAAGGGCCGCGGCCTGATCCTCGCCGAGCACCCGGCCGCGTGCGTCGGGCTTGCGGGCGATCCTCTCAACCGTCTCCAACGGCACCACCGGCCCGGCCGTTGTGGCGGCACGCGCCAGGAGTCGGTCTTCGGCGGCCAGCAGGACTTCGGATGAGAACAGGGTCGAGGCGTGCGGCCGGAACCGAGAGGTGCCGTCCACGCGGCGGAACTGCAACGGGCTGGACGCCAGCTCCGGCGGCGTCAGCCGCAGCGAAGCGTGCTCGGCGGCATCGACCACGAGCCCGGTGATCGCCTCCCGGTCCTGGATGCTGGCGAACCGCCACCCCATCAACTGCCGGGATGCTTCGGCATGCAGGTTCCAGCGGGTCCAGGTCGAACGCTTCTCGCCCACCGTCTCCATCACGGTCTGCCCGACCTCGCGCACCACATCCAGCGGCACGTCGTCGGCGCGCAGCACCCGCCGCGGTGCGTCTGCGGTGGATGCGGTGAACGTGCGCGCCCAGCCGTTCGCGTCCCGGCGCAGCACCCGGCCGGCGCGCTGCCGCCACTCGGCGGTGAGGTCGGCCAGCGACCGGACCTGCTTCTCCGGCCTCGTGGCGAGCGTCGCCTGCGCCCGAAGTTTCAGCACCGTTCGCGCGGAGGGCTGCCTGCCGTGCTTGGCGACGTACCCGGCGATGAGGCGGTCTTTCTCGGCCTCGATGTGTCGGGACCGGGTGGAGAACTCGGTCACCAGCTCGTCGGGCACGCCCTCGATTTCCCATGCCGGGTTCCGGTCCCTGCCCCGTTCGCGTGCTTCCCATTCGACGCCGAGGACGCGGGTGAGCTGGTCGGCCAGCGCGGCGTTGTAGAGCTCGGAGACTGCGACGACCACGGAGTGCATCGGCCGGCCGGCGAGGGTCCGCCAGCGGCCGTCCTGCACGGTCAGGACCTTGTTGCTGACGACGACGTGGGTGTGCAACTGCGGGTCGCCCGCACGGCTGTCGTAGTGATCGAATGCCGCGGCCACGACACCGGCGACGTCGACGTGCGCAACCGCGCCGTCCGGCCCGGTTGCACCGACGCGGGTTGCGGCAACCTCGCGTTCGAGGAACGCAACCAGCTCTGCAACCGCCGCATGATGGGCGTCCGCGATCAGGGCTTGGGTGCCGGCGTCCGCGACCGCCCAGATCGTGGAGACTGACTTGGGCACGCTGAATGTGAAGTCGTAACCGGCTACTGCGCGGCGGGTGCCGCGCTCGGCTTCCTCCGCCTCGATCGCGGCCACTTCCTGCGCTCGAGTCGCCGGCCCCAACTCGGGGTCGAGGGCGTCGACGCGCTGCTTGATCCGCTCGGTGATCGACGCGAACTGCTGGTAGGCGCGGCCCAGCGGCTCGCCCGTGATCGGGTCATGGCCCATCCCGACCAACAGCGCGAGCTGAGCTTCAGAGACCTGCCCTCCCTCGACCAGGTCGCCGTGCCCGAGACGACCCAGCCCCGAGCCCATCCAGAAGCCCGGCGGCGTGCCCGCCTCCGCGTAGTAGCGGGTCAGCGGCGTGCTCAGGCTCCGGTCGCCGTCGCCCGCGGCGATGGACTTCAACAGGTACTTGTATCCATCGCCCGCGCTCATCACGCGCATCGAAACCGTCACCTCGGCTGCTCCTTCCGGCCGCGCTCGGAGAGCAGGTGAGCCCGCGAGACCGGTCGCATCAGATGCGACAAAGCCCGAAACGGCCTCGTCTGAAAGACGTGTGATGGCTCGGTGGGCCGGCGAACGAGAGCTGGCGGCGCCGCCTGAGTCACGGATTCCGAAGTACGCGGGGGTGGTGCGCCGCGCGCGGGTCACGGCATCGGCGACGAGGCAAGCGGTGGCGGTTCGAGTGGTCGCGCACCTGGTCGCTGACCAGCCCGGTGGTGACCTCATGCGTGAAGTCCGACCGGGATCACCCGTCAACCGGAGCCCTCATGCACGACCCTCACGACCGGACTCGCCCACTCAGGGTCGGATCACTGTTCTCCGGGTACGGCGGTCTCGACCTCGCCGTCGAACACGCCTTGGATGGCGAGACGATCTGGTTCTCCGAGAACAACGAACACGTCTCCCGCATCTTCGCCCACCACTGACCCGACGCCCCCAACCTGGGCGACATCACCACCATCGACTGGCGCACCGTCGAGCCGGTCGATGTTCTCTGTGGAGGCTTCCCCTGCCAGGACGTCTCGACCGTGGGCAAGCGCGCCGGCCTCGCGCCCGGCACCCGCTCCGGGCTCTGGTCGTACATGGCCGCCGCGATCGACGCGCTGCAACCCCAGCTCGTCGTCATCGAGAACGTGCGCGGCCTGCTGTCCTCACCCGCCGTCCGCGCACCCCTAGAAGAAGACGACGATGCGCAAAGCAATCCCGACCACGCAACCCCCGGCGATGCAGCCCTTCGCGAAGTGGAACCCGACCCGTGGGGTCTGGGAGACCTCGCAGCTCGACCTCTCCGGGCAGTCGGCGCCGTACTCGGCGATCTGGCCGACCTGCGGTATGACACGCAATGGATCGGCCTACCAGCGTCCCTTGTCGGCGCTCCTCATCCCAGGCTTCGCGTCTTCATCCTCGCCCGCAGCCGGGGCACTGTTCAGGACGCCGCTCGCCACGGACTCGACTCGTGGCGGCGAGTCACTGGAACAGGTGAGGGCGAGGCGGGGGACGATCGCGCTCTCGCATCAGATCATCGACCTCGCGCTAAACGGGCCGGCTGGCTTGCAGAGCAAGAGCAGCGAACCCGAGATGCTGTGGTTCCTGATCGAGGACATCTTCGCCGCTGGGGACGCTACGCCCGCGCCATCGCCCGATGGGAGCATGTGACAGGACGAATCGCGCCAGCGCTGCTAGACAGGACTAGTGGACCGCGGCCGTCGCCCGAGTTCGTGGAGTGGTTGATGGGTCTCCCCAGTGGTTGGATCACTGATCCGATCCATCAACTCACGGCTAATCAGCAGATCGCTGCGCTCGGCAACGGCGTTCTTCCGCTACAAGCGCTCTCGGCGATGCGCGTCGGCGCACTCGTGCAGGCCGATGCTGCTTCGTTGGCTGGAGTCCAGCACCCGATGGTGTCGCGAGGATGCACGGTCTCGCAGGAGGAGGAAGGCGAGGACGAGAAAGCCGGCGAGAGTGCCTGAGACGATCAGCGTGTTGATCGACTGCGCCAACATGACGGCGGCGGTGAGCCCGTCCCGGAGCTCAAGGTCGGCGATCATGAGTCCGGATTCGTCCGCGGCTAGTGCGGCCAGCGTGGCGCCGTTCGGGGCGAGTACCTGGCTGGTGCCGGTGGTGGAGAGGTTGACGACGCTGCGGCCGGTCTCGATGGCACGCATGCGCGCGAACGCAAGCTGTTGCAGGTGTTCATCGGTGTCGCGAAAGTCGGCGTTGTTCGTCTGGAACATGAGCACCTGGGCACCGCTGTGCGCGCCTTCGTGAATGACGTCATCGAAGGCCACGTCGAAGCAGATCGCCAGTCCCACCTCTACGCCGTCGACCTCGATGGCGGGTGTGTCGACGCCGGCGGCGTACTCGCGTTCTAGGAGGTCTACCAGGCTGGGCACGAGCGCGCCGTAGAACCACCGGTCGGGCACGTACTCGCCGAAGGGGACGGGATGGCGTTTGGCGTGCGCGGCCGTCGGCCCGTTCGAGGTCCAGAGGAAGGAAGTGTTGTAGACGAGGTGGCCGTCTGCCGCGGCGGCGTTGAGCAGGATCGGGGCGTCGTATCGGGCGGCTGCATCGTCGAGCGCGTGAGCGGTGGCCTCGTCGGCGAGGGGATCACTGTCGACGCCGCCCTCGGGCCAGAGCACGATGTCGACCTGTTCGTCTTCGAGAGGGGCGGAAGCGGCGAGCTGAGATTCCAGGACCGCGCCCGGTTCGTGCTCATCGACGTACGCGGCGGGGCCGTTGCCCTGCACAGCGCCCACCCGGATGGTGCCCGCGTGACTGGTCGGGAACTGCGGCACCAGGACCATCACCGCTGCGAGACCGAGCACGGGGATCGACGCCGCCCACGAGGCGAGAGGTGTTCTCGGGTGCTCGGTGGCGTTACCGCGTGCCGGTTGCGCGCGCACGATCCAACGGACTGCTTCGATCGCGGCGGCGCACACGGCGACCATCAGGAAGCCCAGGCCGGAGACGCCGACCCATGACGCGACCGGAGCGATCGGGCTTTCCGATTGGCTCATCGCCACCCGTCCCCACGGGAATCCGCCGTAGGGCCAGGAGCCCATGATGAGTTCGCGGATCGTCCAGGCTCCCGCTACCAGCAGCGGCAGCGCCAGCAGCCGCATCGCGAAGGCGTTGCGCCGGCGCGGCAGCCATCGGTAGGCGAGGGCGATCGGCACCGTCAGCACAGCCGTGTAGATCGTCAGCGCGCCAGCCAGGGCCACCCACGGGACCCAGCTCAGCGGATGCTCCCCGAGAAACTGCGCCGACCAGGACACGTGAGGAAACCAGAACGCTGCGCCGAAGACTGTCCCGACCAGCAGCGCCCCCCAGGACCGTCGCCCGATGAGAGTGACCAGGGACAACGTCACCGAGACGAACGCCAGCGGCCACCACCCGAGTGCGGGGAACGCCGCATCCATCGCGAGCCCGGCCACGCCGGCGACTGGCATCGCGGCCCATAGCGGCAAGGGCGCAGTCTCGGACGCCCGCGTCCGCGTGTCGGCCGATGTCTCGACTCTGAGCCCGGAAATGATGCGCTCCCTGTTCTAGCGAGGGTCGGACGCCTGCATTTGCGCGCGCACGTGGTCCATGTCGAGGTCGCGGATTTTGCCGATCAGGTCGTGGAGCGCTTTGGCCGGGAGCGCTCCGGGCTGGGAGTAGACCAGGACGCCGTCTTTGAAGCCCATCAGCGTGGGGATGGAGGTGATCTGTGCGGCGGCGGCCAGGGATGCCTGGGCCTCGGTGTCGACCTTGGCGAACAGGATGTCGGGATGCTCGGTGGACGCGGCCTCGAAGACGGGGGCGAAGCTGCGGCATGGTCCGCACCAGGCGGCCCAGAAGTCGACCAGCACGATGGGATGGTCGGTGATGGCGGCTGAGAATGCGTCTTCGGTGAGGTCGATGGTTGTCATGAGGGTGGGGCTCCGGAGTCTGGTCGGCGACGGTGTGTTGTGAGGTGAAGTGGTTCAGCCCGGGGTCGGCCGGGCTAGGCCGAAGGGACAGTTGAGAGCGGTCAGCCGGCAGACGAGGACGAGGACCACCGTGATGAGTCCGAGGCCTCCGGCGGCGATCGCCCAGGCCGGCGGCAGCTCGATCACGAGCACGAGCGTTCCGGTGAGCAGGACGAAGACGCCGAAGACCTTCTGGAGGGCGTCGGCTGGTATGCGTCCTGACAGGCGCGCACCGAGGAGCGCTCCGAGCACGGCCATCGCAGTGACCGCGGCCACCAGGGGCCAGTCGAGGGTCACCGTGGTCAGGTAGCCGGCGAGTCCGGCGAAGGACTTCATCGCGATCACCAGCAGTGAGGTGCCCACGGCCACCGGCATGCTGAGGCCGCCCAGCAGCACGAGGGCGGGGACGACGAGGAAGCCGCCGCCGGCGCCGACGATCCCGGTGATGAGGCCGACGACGATGCCTTCGAGCATGGTCCGCAGCATCGGCAGCGAGTGGGCGCGCTCGGTCCCGGCATCGGCCGTGGGTTGGTCGGTGTCGCGCCTGGGCTTTCTGGTGACCATCGCGATCGCGGTGGCGATCATCATGATCGCGAAGGCCACCATCAGCACGGCACCGGGGAGCTGGCCTCCGATGAGTCCTCCGGCGAAGGCGCCCACCATGCCAGCGGCTCCGAAGATGAGCCCGGTGCGCCATCGGACTCGACGGTGCCGGGCGTGCACGACGAGGCTGGACAACGAGGTCACGCCGACGATCAGCAGCGAGGCCGCGATGGCCTCTTTCGGGGGCATGCCCGCGATGTAGGTGAGCAGCGGGACGGTCAGGATCGACCCGCCACCGCCGAGCGTCCCTAGCGCGAGCCCGACACCCACGGCGAGCACGAGGGTGAGGATCAGGGTGCCGCTCACTCGTGCTCACCGGGCATCGTGGTTGGTGCTGCGGGTCGTGACGCCGACCGTGCCGATGCCGGTCCTAGATGCGGGGTCGTTGCAGTTGAACGCCGTCGGAACGTCGGAGCACGCCAGGGCATCACAGTTCCTGGGTCGCGACCGGGATGGATGCGATCGCGCTCCGTGCGGTGGGGCTGGCCGTGACCTTGTTCCAGGGCATGCGGGAGAGGATGCGGCCCATCAGGCAGGAGCCGGTGAGCGCCGCGACGACGAGCCCGGCGCTGAGCGCGAACGCGATGAACCGGGACTCCGGCCAGAGGAACTCGGCCACGAGCAGGCTCACCAGGACGATCAGCCCGGCCGTGAACCGCACCCTGGCGCTCGATGTCCCAGCGAGCTGCGCTGCGGACCACCTGGCCGCCAGCGGCCTCGAAGGCGGGCACGCCGCCGGTGAGCACGTTGGCCGTCCGCACGCCGGCGGCAGCGAGATGCTGCTGGGCCTGGGTGGCGCGGTTGCCGGACTGGCACACGAGTACCGCGCGGTGCCCGAGCCGCTCTGCCAGATCCGAGGCGTGTTCGGTCAGCAGCGGCAGCGGGACGTTGTACGAGCCGTGAATGTGGAGGGTCTCGAACTCGGCCGGGGACCGCACGTCGATGATCGTGAGGTCGTCGTGGAGCTGACGCCACTGGGCGAGCTCCTCGGCGGTGAGCGTTCGGAGCTCGGCGGAGGGATCGGTCATGGGGTGGTTCCTCGTCAGGTCTGGCCGCGGGCAGCGGAGATGCGAATGGAAGGGGCTGGGGCCGACCGCCCGTCGGAGGATGCGATCGTTCTGCTGTGCGTCAGGCCAGCGCGGTCTCGCTGGTGGTCTCCTGCCATGCGCGCCAGGCGTTATAGCTGCCGTCGAGCTCGACGACGGCGTGCCCGGCGCGTCGTAGGGCACTCGCGGCGACGGTGTTCCGCATCCCGGACTGGCAATAGGTCACGATCGTGCCGGAGCGCGGCAGCTCGTCTTTGTGCCAGAGGACGCGTGCGGCGCTGAGCTGTGTGGCGCCGGGGATGTGCCCGGCGGCGTACTCGCCGCGCTGGCGCACGTCCAGCAGCAGCGCGGCATCGAAACCTGCCAGCTCTGCCGGCTCGATGAGGGGCGGGACGAACCGGGGAAGCCCGTCGATGGTGGTGACGTAGCCGGCGGTCTGGTCGATGCCGACCCGCAGCAGCCGATCCGCGATCGCCTGGGCGGCGGTCTGGTCCTCGGCCAGCAGCACCAGCGGACGCGAGTCGGCCTCGGGATCGTAGGCCCAGGCGGCATAGGTGGCGGTCTTGGAGCCGTCGGGGATGTTGAGCGAGCCGGCAACGGTGCCCTGATGGGCCTGCGCCGGCGGGCGGGTGTCGACGAAGGTGATCTCGTCGGCCTCCAGCCGCCGCGCCACCTCCGCTACGGCCAGCTCGGGCACCGGGCCGCGCTCGCCCAGCACGGCGGGACCCTCGCGGTTCTGCTTCTTCATCCTCGCGAAGTAGGCGTGCGCGTCGGGCTGCCCGTCGAGCAGCTCCTCGATGAACCCCTGCTCGTCGTCGGCAGCCAGGTGGCGCGACCACCAGGCGTTCGCGCGTTCGTAGCCGACCGTGGTCGAGGGCAGCGCGCCGAGCGCCTTGCCGCACGCACTGCCGGAGCCGTGCCCCGGGTGGACCTGGACGTGATCCGGCAAGGTCAGGAACACCTCACGCAAGCTGGTGAACAGTTGCCGCGCGCCCTCGAAGCGGGTGTCGACCCCGCCCGCGGCCTCGTCCAGCAGGTCGGGGCGGCCCAGGTCCCCGGCGAACACGAAGTCGCCGGAGATAAGGTAGCCGGGCTCGCTGGCGAAGGCGCCGTCGGTGACCAGGAACACCAGGTGCTCAGGAGTGTGACCAGGCGTGTGCCGGGCCTGGATCGTGATGTTGCCGATCGTGATCGTGTCGCGGTCGTACAGACGCCGGGCGTCGAACCCGTACTGCCAGTCCGCGCCGCCCTCGCCGGAGACGTAGACCTCGGCGCCGACCGCCGCAGCCAGCTCGCGGGTCCCGGACAGGTAGTCAGCGTGGATGTGGGTCTCGGTCACTGCGACGATCCGCATGCCGTGCTTGGCCGCGAGCGCCAGGTAGTCCGCGATGTCGCGGCGCGCGTCGATCACCACCGCCTCGCCCTTGGCCTGGCAGCCGATGAAGTACCCGGCCTGCGCCAGGTCCTCGTCGTAGATGCGTTCGAGGAGCACTGTTCATCCTTCCGTCGATGTCATCGATACCCTGGGGGGTATTTTTACCGTCTCATACCCCCTGGGGTATTTCAAGTCGAGTCTGCGACCCGAGCGCCCACGATCGACATGCCCGCGTGGCTGGACGTCGGGAAGGACTCGTTCAGAGGGGACTCAGCGATCGTCGCCACCAGGTGCCGTCGTTCCTGGAGGAGGAGTGCAGCGCCGTTGATGGTGATGTGGGTGGGCACGATGATCGGTCCTTGGCCGTCGGGTTCGTAGGCTTGGGCGACATCGCCGGTGAGGACGTTGTGGACCCGGATCGCCCCGTCCTCTCGCAGGTAGAGGAAGACGCCGCCGATCGCGGCGATGGTGGTCTCGGCGGCAACAGGCAGGGACCACAGCGGTCGGTCGTCGGCGTCGTAGCCGTGCAGGCCGGTGTCGTCCAGGGTGACGAGGGTCCCCGTGGTGGGGTCTACGGCGGCGTCGCGGGCGGTGCTGCTCACGATGCTGCCCTGATCCAGGTTGAGGAGCGCGCCGGTGGTCTCGGAGGTGGCGATGAGCGCGAGCCCGTCTCCCGGTTCAGGGCGCAGGGACGCGCTGATGGACGCCGCTGTCCAGCCGTGCTCGGCGAGGGGGATGCGCCAGAGCTCGTGATCGTCGGCCGTGTCGCGCGCGATCAGAGCGTCCTCGTGGGTGAGCAGCACGATGCCGTGGTACTCGCCGATGATGCGGATACCTTCAGGGCTCGACTCGTCGGCCGCGACGTCTCCGGTGGTGGGATCGAGCGCGACGCGTGGGCCGGTCTCGCCCATGAAGCCATCGGGAGGTGCGGCGAAGACCAGGCCGGGGCCTTGGTAGGGGCCGGGCACCTCGACCGGACCCCAGACCTGTTCCCCGGTCGTCAGGTCGTAGGCGGTGGCAGTCGTCGCGGCCAGGGCATCGGCCGTGATCTGGAGGTCGCCCAGGATCGCGAGGGCTCGGCCGTGCGCGTCGGTGGTCACGACGAACCCGGTGCAGCTCGCTGGACGTTGCGCGGCCCACAGCACGTCCCCGTAGACGTCCACGGCGGTGAACTCCAGCACACCGTCGCGTTCACCGGCGGCCAGGTACACCCCGTCCGCGTACTGAGGAGTGATGTCCCACCCGGGGTCCACGACCTCCAGCTCCTCGAACGGCGTCGGCAGCTGCAAGCCCGAGGTGTCCACCACGGGTAGCGACCCATCGACCGGGTAGGGGTCTCTTACGGGCTCGGGCTCGGATGCCCCGCAGCCGGTCACCAGCAGCGCGGCCACGGCGGCGAGGGCAAGGCTGGAGCGTCCCCGGCGCGGCGTCATGACTGTTCCGCGCGGTGCTCGCCCGCCTGGGCGTCAGCGCGAGCGTGGGTACGGCGGCGTCTGGCCCAGAGCACGAGCACGATCCCGGCGATGAGGACGACGGCGAGGATGTCCAGGATCGGGTTCGCCAGGATCGCGGTGTTCTCCTGGAGCCAGGCCTGGGCGTCGAGCGGAACCAGTTCGGGAGCCCCGACCAGGCCGTTGGTGGTCCAGAACAGCACCCCGACGCCCACGATCAGCAGCCCGGTGACCACCGAGGTGGTGTGCAGCTCCCGGCCCAGCACGGTGAACGATCGCCCGCGCAGGAACCGGCGTCCACGGGCGCCCAGGCGCTGCCAGAGCGCGGCGATCAGCAGCAGCGGCAGCACCATGCCCGCGCCGTACACGGCGAGCATGACGCCGGCGGCGAGGGTGTCGCCGCGGGCGGCGGCCAGGGTGAGCACGGCGCCCAGGATCGGGCCGGCGCAGAATCCCGCGATGCCGCTGGCAGCGCCCAGCAGCACCGTCTTGACGAGTCCGGTCTTGGACGCCGCTTGCGCGTGCAGGTCTGCCCCGGCCGGTAGCAGCCGGGCAGGGTCGAACCCGAACCCGAGCGCCTGCGCCGCGCCGAGGACGACCAGGACCAGCGAGGCGACGAGCACGATCGCCTGCCGGTGAGTCACGAACAGCGTCCCCAGGGCGCCGGCTCCGACCCCCACGGGGACCAGGACGGTCAGCAGGCCGACGTAGAACACGGCTCCGTGCAGCAGCAGCCGGGGCCCGCTGCCGATCGTGGAGGCGAAGAACGCCGGCATCAGCAGCGCCGCGCACGGGCTCAGCAGCGCGAGCGTGCCGCCGGCGAACGCGGCGAGCAGTCCGATGTCCACGCCGCCTCACTCCGCCGCGTCGAGCGCGCTCTGGAACGCTTCCTGGAACACCTCGGTGGGCTGCGCCCCGACGATCGGCTGTCCGCCCAGGATGAAGATCGGGGTGGAGGTGGCGCCGAGGTCGAACCCGAACTGCTGGTTGGCGGCGATCACCTGCGCCGTCTCCTCCGAGCCCAGGTCGGCGGCGAACTGCTCGGTGTCCAAACCGAGTTCGCCCGCCAAGGCGACGAGGGCTTCCTCGCTCAGCTCGCTCTCGGACCTGCGCTCCCCGTCCTCGAACAGGGCGTCGTGGTACTCCCAGAGCGCCCCCTGGAGGGCGGCGGCGTACGAGGCCCGCGCTGCGCGCTCGGACGCGGGACCGAACACGTTGATGTCGCGCCACTCGATCCGCAGATCCCCGGCGTCGACGTGCTCCATCATCGACGGCAGTGTCTGCTCGCTCCACCGCGCGCAGAACGGGCACTGATAGTCCGAGAACACCACCAGCACCACCGGCGCATCCACGGGCCCGGCCGCGAGCAGGTCCGCCTCGTCCCTGGTCTCGGCCGCAGACAGGTCCGGTTGCTCGGGGTTCTGCACCTCCGTCGGCGCGCCGCTATCCGACGGCGAGCCCCCCTCCTCGGCCGTCGTGCCACTCCAGTTCACCGCCACGATCACGGCGATCAGGACAGCAGCCAGGGTCAACACGGCGACCGGCACGATTAGTGACGACCTCGAACGGTTCGACGGTTTCGGGCGGTTCGTGGTCTCGGTGGGCATAGGGATTCTCCTGTCACTGTCGCGGGCACCGACCTCTACTATCTCAGATAGTCGACTATGCGTGGTAGTCGAGTCGTGTCAGAATGGGTTCCATGACCTCTCCCACGACTCGATCCCGCCAGGGCATCGGCGAAAGCTTCCGGTTGGCGGTCCAGGCGCTTCGAGGGTGGACGGGCAGGCAGGTGCTGGCCGCGATCGCTGCCTCGGCGGTTGTCGCGGTGGTGGTCGGGGTGGCGACGGTGCTGATCCCCAACCCGCTGTTCGGTCGAGACATCCCGCCGGTGTGGTGGAACTATCCGGTGTGGCTGGTCACCTCGGTGCTGTCGGGCATGCTGGTCGCTACGTATATCCGCCCGTACCGCGCCGCCGCGGACGAGCAGCAGGCGAATGCGGTCAGCGAGGACGGCGCCGCCACCGACGCGGCCGATGAGGCGCAGGCTCGGCGCAGCAGCCGGATGGGAATGGCCGGCGGCATCCTGGCGTGGTTCGCGGTGGGGTGCCCGGTGTGCAACAAGCTGGCGCTGCTGGCGCTGGGGTACTCGGGAGCGATCACCTGGTTCACCCCCGTGCAGCCGTTCCTCGCGCTCGGCGCGCTGATCCTGACCGGCGTCGCACTGGTGTGGCGACTACGCGGGCAGGTCGCTTGCCCGGTCCGCCCCGAGCCGGTGGCGGCTGTGCGATGAAGGCCGCCGATGGGCGCTCCGGCGACCTGCTGCGCCTGGGGGCGTTGGAAGCGCAGGTGATGGACGTGCTGTGGGACCACGGCCCGGCTACCGTGCGCGAAGTGATCGAGCACCTGCCCTCCGACCCCGCCTACACCACCATCGCGACCGTGCTCACCAACCTGGATCGCAAGCGCCTGGTGACCATCACGAGGCAGAACCGGTCCACCCGGTACGGCGCCAAGATCACCAGGCACGAGCACGCCGCGGGGCTGATGGAGCAGGTGCTGGAGGCTAGCCGCGACCGGGCCGCCTCGATCCTGCAGTTCGTGGACTCGATGCCCGAGAACGACCTGGACCTGCTGCGCGACTACCTGGAACGCCGCGACCGGGGAGACATGCCATGACCGCGGGCATCCTCACGATGGCTCTGTGCACCGGACTGGTGGCATTGGCGGTGTTCGGGCCGTGGTTGCTGCGGCACGCTGCCCCCGCCCTGGTGCGCGTCCCGCGCTTGGCGATCGTGGTCGTCGCCGGCGGCATCGGGGTCTGGCTGGTCACGCTGCTGGCGATCGGCCCGGTGCTGGCCTGGGCCGGAGCCGGCCCCGCGCTGCTGCCCGAACGCGCGGCCGAGGTCTGCCAACGGTGCCTGACCGCCGCGAACCCGTTCTCCGCCGACACCACCGAAACCCTGATCCCCGCGGTGCTGCTGCTCGCCCTGCCGGTGGCGCTGGCCCTTGCTCTGGGAGCAGGTCTTGCCCGCCAGATGGTTCGGCGCAGCTCTCGCTCCCGGGACGCCGCCCGCACGCTGCTGCACGGCGCGCGGCGGCAGCTCCTTCACGGGCACGAGGTGGCACTGGTCGACGCCGAGCACCCGTTCGCGCTTACCTTCCCCGACCGTCACGGCGGGATCGTGCTCTCCACCGGCGCGGTGCGCGCGCTGGGGCCGGGCGAGCTGGCCGCCGTGCTGGCCCACGAGCACGCCCACCTGCACCAACGCCACCACCTCATCACCGCGCTAGTGGACAGCATCGCCGCCTACCTACGGTGGGTGCCGCTGATCCGCGCTGTCGCCGACGCGCTGCCGCACTACCTGGAGATCGCCGCGGACGACCAGGCCCGCCGTCACGCAGGAACCAGGGCGCTGGTCAGCGCCCTGGTCAAGCTCGGCGAACGCACCCACCCCGCCATGCCGCAGCACTCCTGCCCTGTCGCCTTGCACGCCGCTGGTCCCGAACGCATCCGCCACCTCGTCCACCCCAGCGCCGGGCTGGCAGGCGCCCTGCCCGCCGTCGCGATCGCCGCATACCTGGTCGGCATGGCCGCCCTTGCTGCCCTCGTCCATCTGCCCTACGTCTCAGCCGCCCTCACCGGCTGCACCATCTGACCCTGCCGGAAACCAAGAGAGAACACCAAACAATGAATGAGAACACTCGTGAGGTGATCCTGCACGTGGCCGACGACCCCGCCGACGTGCAACGGGCGCTGGACGCCGCCGCCGGACTCCACGCCGCCGGCCTGGGAGTGCGGGTGCGGGTGATCGTCAACGGCCCGGCTCTGGCCGGCCTGACCGGCACCGATGCCGTCCAGGTGCCCGAGCACACCGAGGTGGCCGCGTGCAGCGTCGGGCTCGGACGGCGCGGCATCGACCCCGGCGAGTTGCGACCCGAGGTCGGCACGGTCCCCTCCGCGGTCACCGCGATCGTCCATGCGCAACTGGCCGACGCCGCCTACATCCGCATCTGACCGGACCAGAAGGTGGCAGATGGAGCGCCGATGAGGACCATCGGGTTGCTGCACGGGATGAGCAGCGTCGCGACGGTGGACTACTACCGCCGGATCAACGACCGCGTGAACGAGCTGCGTGGCGGGCACGAGCGAGCCGAGCTGGTGCTGTCCAGCGTGAACTTCGGCGTCATCGAACGATGCGTGCGCGCCGAAGCCTGGGATGAGGCCGGACAGTATCTGGCAGGCAAAGCCCGGGGCCTGCAGCGGGCGGGAGCGGACTTCATCGCCTGCGGGAGCAACACGATGCACCGAGTCGCGCCCGTCATCGAGGCGGCGATCACCGTCCCATTCCTGCACATCGCCGATGTGGTCGCGACCACAGCGACCGACATCGGGGTGACCCGGCTGGGACTGCTCGGCACCGCGCCGACGATGGAACAGGACTTCTACCGGAGAAGACTCGAGCGAGCGGGCTTCACTGTGCTGCCCCCCGGAGCCCGTCGACCGGACCACGGTCGATCAGATCATCTTCGACGAGCTGACCAGACACGTGTTCCGGCCTGAGTCTCGGGAGACCTACATCCGGGTCATGACAGACCTCCACGCGGCCGGGGCCGAGGCGATCGTGCTCGGATGCACCGAGATCATCCTCTTGGTCGGCCCCGACGACGTGCCGGGACTGCCGCTGCTTGACTCGACCACGCTGCACGTCGAAGCCATCGTCCAGACCGCGATGTCCCGCGGCTAAGCCGCCCCACAGCGGGTCCGCCGCGCCGGGACGAGCCGGTCACCGGCGCTGGAGGAGAAGTACCCCGTCGGTCAGCTCGGCGGCCTCGCCGGAAGGGGCGGTGGCGTGTCGGGTGTGCGTCTGGATGCTCAGGACGAGCCAGTCGTGCTCGTTGAGGTTCAGCTCCACGAACTGTCGTGCCGGGCTGGGAAAGCTGTGCGCGGGATGATCCGCGGCGTCGACCCAGGGTGGGAGTGCGGCGTGGGAGAGGACCACGAGGTGACCGCCGGCGCGCACCGTGGTGGCTGCGCGTTGCAGGATCGCGATGCGCGGGAGCGGGACAGGCGAGTGCAGGAAGCTGGCGGTCATCAGATCGTAGGGGCCGTCGTCCGGCTCCCACCGTGCCAGGTCGGCAGTGACGAACCGGGTGGCCGCGCTGGCCTGTTGACGCTGAGCCTCGCGGCGTGCGCGGGCGATAGCGGTGGCGGAGATGTCCACGCCGGTGACGAGCCAGCCCTGGGTGGCGAGCCAGATCGCATCGGCGCCCGCCCCGCACCCCAGATCCAGCGCTTTCCCCGGAGCCAAGTGCTGCACAGCGTTGACCAGGCTAGGGTTCGGGCGGCCCGACCACACGCGCTCGGCGTCCCGGTAGCGGCCCTCCCAGAACTCCTGAGGATTCTGAGAGGGCGAGTCGTGGCGCGTGGCGCCTGTCATCGTCCGAACAGGCGGGCGAAGAACCCGCTCGTCGCGGCTGCCTTCTCCTTCTCCTTGTCGTGTCCGGGGCACCACTGGCCCGCCGGCACGGTGCGCTTGACCTCGGCGATGTGCTGGCCGCAGCCGGCCCAGGTGGTCTTGCCGCAGGTCTTACAGGTCACAGCTCGGCACATGGATTGCTTCTTCCTTCGAGGGCTGGCTGTCGGTTGGTCGTGAGGATCGCTCGTTCAGGCGAGCGTGAGGAACAGCTTCTCCAGCTCCTCGGTGGTGATGTCGTCGGCACGGTTGGTGCCGTCGGGGTCGGCGATGCAGTCCTTCATCGCGGTGGAGATGATCGCGAACCCGGCACGGTCAAGCGCCGAGGAGACCGCCGCGAGCTGGGTCACCACCTCCCGGCACGACCCGCCGCCTTCGACCGCGTCAATGACGGCGTTGAGCTGGCCGCGGGCGCGGCGGAGCCGGTTGAGGATGCGGCGCTGGGCGTCGGGGTCACTCGTGGACATGAGAACTCCTGTTCGGGACGGGGGCGCTCGTCAGGTCGACGTGCTGCCGGGCATCGGGGATGTCGAGTGTGTGCTGCGGCGTCTGAGGCTGCCGACGAGTGGTGAGCCAGCTCGTCGGGCATGTTCCAGTGACCGCCATGACCGCGATGACGGTGGCCATCACGCCGGCGGCTACCGCGATCGCCGGGTCCGTCGACAGCATGGATGCACCGAACGCGCCGACGATCAGGGCGACGGCTCCACGGCTCAGCCGCCCCCATACGCCGGCGCGGCATGCCGGGGCGCAGGTGAGCTGTCGGTCAGACATAGGCGAAACTCCTCTGACTGTCAGGAACGTCGTCGAGTGGGTGGTCGGCCCAAAAGCCCAGGATCGGCACCGAGCTCTCCTCGACCACCCGGGTCGGGTTCCCTCGCCTGATCTCGGTCGCGCCCATGACTCCACTATACCCCCGGGGGTATCGCGATCTCAACTTTGTCATCGCAGCGTCGCGAACGAGGTCTCCGCGACAGAGGCAAGCGGACTCTCCGGACGGTTGTGCAGCGCCCGCCGATCGCTCCTCGCGCAGCCCACTCCTCTCGGACCGCGTGGGCCGCAGAGGTCACGAACCGGGCGGGAGGCGGCTACCCCACGGCGGCCGGCGAAGACAGGCTGAACCATACGACTATGCTAGATAGTAACTATCATGGATAGTCGAACATGAGGTTGGTCAACGTGCGGAACGGGGTTCGGAGCATGCGGGAGACAGTCGGACGGAGTAAGCCACCGCCGCGGCGCTGGCATGGGTTCCTCAGCGCGGCGGCGGGGACGGTCCTCGTCCTCGCTGGCGGGGCGCTGCTGGTAGGCCTTCTCGCCGCGCCGGAGCGGGTCGAGTATGTGTACGGGACGGTGAAGACGGCGGTCACGGGAAGCATCCATGCCGCGCGGGAGGACGCGTTCGGAGACCTGCCCACCGTGGACTTGGGCGCCACGGGTGGCGTGCACGAACTAGACGGCTGCGACGGAACGTTCACGGAGATGAGTTCCTACGAGCGGGAGGGCGTTCCGCCGGTATGGGCAGCTCACAACAATTGTCAAGGCGACGTCCTGCTCCCCTGGGAGATAGGCCAACGGGTGCAGGTCGAGGGTAGCGATCAGGTGTATCAAGTGGTTGATATCCGCCACACGCCAAAGACCTGGGCGACCACCGATGACCTACTTGGCCTCGACGGTTCATTCGCCTTGCAGACATGCTTCTACGGCGAGGACCGGATGAAGTTCGTTGGGCTCGAACCGGTCGATTAGTCGCGGGATTGTCGAGACCCGCCCGTCGCGCAGTCCTCAGCGCGGTCCGTCTGGTGCCCGCGAAAGAGGTGGTCAGGAATCCCATCCCAGGAATGCGGTTGATGAGCCCGAATCGGTCGCGGCGTCGAACCAACACGAGTCCTGCAGTCTCCGCGGTTTCGCACCCATCCTCGCCCGGAACCGCATCACCGTCCAGCCGGTCGGGCCGTTGGCCTACGACTGCGTTCAGGTCATCGTCGTTCGCGATGGAAGCGCTATCCTGTTTAGCGAGTTCAAGCAGAAGCTGGTCAAGTTTGGGGACGTGATTCTCCTGGGGGCCAACACACTGCTTGGGGGTGAGCCCGAGGGTCGTGCAACTGTGACGACGGTCTATCTCGACACCGACTACTTGATTGACCAGATTTTCTGGCAACACGTCGGCATATTACGGGACCGCCTCGACGCGCAGTGCTTTGCCGAGACTATGTATGCCGAGCCTGCGCAGGTACTTCATATCGGCGAAGATCGAGCGGGTATGCTGATGCCGCGTCTCGATGAGCTGGTTGCTCTCAGTATCGATGGCCGATTCGCGGAGAACTTCAATCGAATGCAGGCATTGTGGTTCAGCATCGCTCATGTCGTGACTCCCTTTGTCAAGACCTCACCGATCCGTACATCCCCGACGCAGCGCGCGACCGCGATACCCTCCCTACCTCGTGTTCGTCGGTTTGCGCCATTGCGCACAGAAGCGCGCAAGGTCGCTGAACTCTTACGGACGGACCCGGCGCGGCGTTGGTCCGTGTCGGACTTGGCAGATGAAGTACATCTGTCGAAGTCACAGGTCAACCGCATCTTCGTTGAGGCGTACGGGAAGTCACCGATCGCTTACCTGACCATGCAGCGAGCCGAGCGGATGGCGCATCTTCTACGCACGACGTCCCGCTCTGTTGCGGCGATCGCTCAGGAGGTGGGCTGGAGCGATCCTGACTTCGCCGCTCGCCAGTTCCGCCGCGGCGTCGGCCTTACTCCCAGCGACTACCGGACGATGCATCGGGTGACGTCCACGCAAGTGGCCGGGTGAAGGACGCATCTGTCCGGGTGATAGCCGCGGGATCGGTGGCCGCAGGCCCCAGGGCCAGTTCCGATCCGGTAGGCCGGTAGAGACTCGTCGGGTTCGTCGCGGAGCTGACGGTCGCCAGTCTTGTTCCGTCGTCCGTCTTGTCTTCCTGATCCGCCCGGCGTACCTCGCGGTCGCACGGTTGCTCCCACTCGGAGTGGCCCTGGCGGAGGGAGGTCAGGCGATGGCTGCGAACGAGGACAAGCAGGCGGCGCGGCAAGTGACGCTCGATGCGCTGGAAGAACGCATCGTGCGTTCGGTCGAGGAACTGGTGTCGGGCGATGACTGGCGGCGTGCGATCGAGTTCGCCGCGAGGTTCCGGACCCGCTCGTTCAACAACACGCTGTTGATCTGGGCGCAGCATCTCGAAGCCTACGAACAGGGCCGGGTGCCGACACCGACGCCGACCTGGGTTGCCGGGTACAACGACTGGCAGAAGATGGGCCGCTGGCCGGAGAAGGACGGCGGCTATCGGATTCGCGGTCCGGTCAAGGCGAGGTTCGCATCGGCGACCCCGCGCGATCCGGCGTCGTGGCGGCGGCTCGGGAAGTGGGAGAAGCCCCGACCGGGCGAAGTCGTGCGCAGGCGGATCGTCAGCGTCGTCCCGGCCTATGTGTGGGACGTGTCGAGGACGCACGGCGCACCGCTTCCCGAGCTGCCCCGTCCGAGGCTGCTGGAAGGCGAAGCCCCGGCCGGGCTGTGGGAGGGCCTGACCGAGCAGGCGGAGTCGCTGGGGTTCGAGGTGCTGCGGATGCCGCGCGACCGCATCGAACGGGGCGCGAACGGCTGCATCGACTTCGAGACCCGGCAAGTGATGGTCTGCGCGGACATGGACCCGGCCGCGCAGGTCAAGACCCTCGCGCACGATCCGTTGACCGCACCAAGTAGTGCTGGACAGGCTGTTTCGGCCGTGGTGTGCTGACGCGCCACGCCGGTCGAGCGTCGGGTCCGAGGTCTTCTGGGTTGGTCGTGCTGCTCTCGGCTTCTTCGATGAATGGGGCTGTGACGTGAAAGAGCTTGAACGGGCGATCGTGTCTCGGGACGTGACGTCGCTGGAGGTGTCGCTGGTGGGCCGGGTCGCGGAGGTCGGTGATCCGGCCCGCGTGGTGCTGCTCGACGCTGCCGGTGAGCCGGTGGGTGAGGTGAGTGATTTCTTCGCCTCGATGCTTGCGTCGGGCGCGAGTCCGGGGTCGTTGCGTTCGTACGCGATGGACCTGCTGCGCTGGTGGCGGTTCCTGGCGGCTATCGAGGTGTTGTGGCAGCGGGCGGGGCGGGTCGAGGCGCGCGACTTCGTGCTGTGGATGCGGCTGGTTGGCCCGCCCGGGCGTTCTGTGACCTATGCGCCGGCGACGATCAACCACGCGCTGGCGGTGATCAAGATGTTCTACGCGGATCGGCAGGTCGCCGGCGACGGGCCGTTGGTGAACCCTGTGCCGGACGCGGAGCACCGCCAGGGGCGGCGGGTTCAGGCGCATCACAACCCGATGCAGCCGTTCGTGCCGGGTCGGCGCGCGCCGTTGCGGCAGAAGCTGCCCGAGCGGGTGCCGCGGTACCTGTCCGACGTGCGGTTCGACGACCTGTTCGCTGCCATGGTCTGCGATCGTGACCGGGCGCTGCTGGCGTTCTACGTCTCGACCGGCGCCCGCGCCTCGGAGCTGCTCGGTGTGACGGTGGACATGGTCGATCCGGGTGCGCAGCGCATCGGGGTGCGGCGCAAGGGATCAGGGCGGTTGCAGTGGCTCCCGGCATCGGCGGACGCTTTCGTCTGGCTGCGGCTCTACGAGCAGCAGGTGCGTCGTCCGGCTGGTGAGAAGGCGTTGTGGCTGACCAGGCGGATGCCGGTGCGGGCGCTGACCTATCCGGCGGCGCGGCGGATGCTGCAGCGTGCCAACGACTCCCTGGGCACGGGGTGGACGCTGCACGATCTACGTCATACCGCCGCTCAGCGGATGGTCGACGACCCAGGTCTGTCGCTCAGCGATGTCCAGTGGGTGCTCGGCCACGAGAACATCACCACCACCCAGCTGTACCTGCGGCCTCGCGAGGCCGACGTGGTGGCCCGGGTGCTCGGTCACCACCGCGACCGGGCCGAGCCGCCGGTCCGGTCCGCTGCGCCGGTGGACGGCTCGGGCTACTCCGCTGAGGTCCTCGCTCTGCTGCTGGGTGGTCAGGCTCGTGACTGAACGCGTCGATCCTGGCCCCTACCTGCAGAAGGCCGCGCGCCCGTCGCGGCGCCCGGCGGCGAACAACGGGGCGCTGCGCCCGAGGTCTGCGACGCCCTCGCAGCCGCCACCGCAGATCGCCCGGCCCACGCTGTGGCCCGCGACGCAGATGAGCTACGAGGAAGTCATCGGCACGGTCCGGGAGATGGAACGACCGGTGAGCGGCGGTGAGAAGGATCTGCGCCGCCGCGTCCATGGTGTCGCCCTGCTGCTCGAGTGGCTCATGGCGTTTCCTGGGGAGTCGTGGCAGCAGCGGTGGCATGCCTCGAACCTCGACGAGGCAGGCAAGCGGTGGACCGACCAGATGGCCCTCGAAGGTGGTGGTGCGGGCGGGAGGCGGAACACGTTCACCGGGGCTGCCGGGCGGCTGATCGTGCTTGACGTCATCCGCCCGGACTACTCATGGTTGTACTGCGCCGTGGCACACACGGTGGTGTTCGACCGGTTCCGTGAGCTGCGGGATCCCGACGGGTTCGCCGTGATGGAGAAGTTGTGCGAGGCGAACCCGCGGCTGCAGTCGAACGACCGGCGCCACGCGATGATCCAGCTGACGCGGATGCTCATGCACAACGGCGGGCGCCTGGCGGACATCACGATGGTCGACTGTCTGGAGGCCTACCACGCCCAGCACGGCAACAACGCCCGGCAGCACTCCCACTGGTATGCGCTGTTACGCGAGGCGGAGATCCTGCCGGCCGACAGCCAGCCGACGATCTACGCCGCCTCGCTCAGGGGCCCGCTGACGATCGAGGAGATGGTCGACCGCTACGACGTCCAGTGCCGCCCGGTCCGTGACCTGTTCGTCGCCTACCTGCACGAGCGTCGCCCTGGGATGGACTACAACTCGATCCGGTACCTGGCCTCCAAGCTCGTCCTGCTGTTCTGGCGGGACCTGGAGATCCACGAGCCCGGCATCGAGTCGCTGCACCTGAGCGATGAGGTCACCCGCCGGTGGAAGCAGCGGCTCGCCGGCGTCGTGCAGTACGGCAGCAACCGGATCGGGCAGAAACGGCAGGACCCCTACACGATCCTGATGGCAGTACGTGCGTTCTACGCGGACCTGTCCCACTGGGCACTGGAGGACCCCGCCCGCTGGGCGCGGTGGGCTGCTCCGACTCCCGTCGATTCCCGGGACCTGGCAGGCATGAGCAAGATGATGAAGCAGTCCCGCTCGCGCATGCACCAACGCACCCGTGAGCTGGCGCCGCTGCTGCCACGGCTGGTCGAGGCCGCGACGCACCGCCGCAACCAAGCCCAAGCCCTGCTGGACGAGGCTCGCCAGACCGCTCCTGGTGAGGTGATCGACGCCGCGGGCCGGACCTTGCGGCGCGCGGTGATGAAGACGGACGCCCAGTTCGGCGGGTCCGGCCGCCAGGGCGTCATTTACGCCCTACCCGCCGACGGGTCCGGCAAGAAACGGAATCTGACCCTGGAGGCCGACAAGGCGTTCTGGACCTGGGCCTTCGTCGAGGTCTTCCGACACACCGGTGCCCGGATCGAGGAGGTCCAGGAGATCACCCACCGCTCGTTCGTCTCCTACACCCTCCCGGCGACCGGTGAGGTGATCCCGATGCTGCAGATCACCCCGTCCAAGACGGACAAAGAACGCCTCCTGGTCATCGGCCCGGAGCTAGCCGTCGTGTTCGCCGAGATCATCTCCCGGGTCCGCGACGGTCAGGAGCACATGCCACGGGTCAGCCGCTACGACGCCGCCGAACGTGAGCACAGCCCCGCACTGCCGTTCTTGTTCCAACGCAAGTGGGGAATCCGCAACACCACGATGACGAACTCCTTCATCATCGGGCTGCTCAATGACGTCGTCACCACCGCGAAGATCCAGAACACCGACGGCACCCCGGCCAAGTTCAGCCCGCACGACTTCCGGCGGATCTTCGCGACCGAGGCGGTCGCCTCCGGCCTACCGGTCCACATCACCGCCAAGATCCTCGGGCACGAGTCGATCGCCACGACCCAGACCTACATCGCGATCTACGACCAGGACGTCATCGACCACCACCGCGCCTTCATCGCCCGACGTCGCGCGCTGCGCCCCGCCGAGGAGTACCGCGAGCCGACCGACAGCGAGTGGGACGAGTTCCTCGGCCACTTCGCCAAGCGCAAGCTCGAGCTCGGGACCTGCGGACGCGCATACGGCACCGGCTGCCAGCACGAGCACGCCTGCATCCGATGCCCGATGCTGCGCCCCGACCCCGCCCAACAAGACCGGCTGGAACAGATCATCGCCAGCCTCGACGAACGCATCACCGAGGCCGAGGAACACGGCTGGAACGGCGAGGCCGAAGGACTGCGCACCAGCCTGGCCGCCGCGAACACCAAGCTCGTCCAGATGCGCCGCACCGCGACGAACCTCGGCATGCCCACCACCCGCCACGCAACGAGCCGACCCCGACCGTCGTCCTCGTGACCCCCACCGGGGCGGAGGGCCGCGCAGGACCCCACCCCGGTGACTTTCGCCCTTGAGCGGGCTTCTGTCGATGCTCTGTGGCGGCCTCTGCTCCGGGGCCGATGCGGGCAAAGCTGCGCTTGACCGATTTCTCGTAAGCCGATCCGCTTCCGGGACCCACACCCCAAGTTGCTCTCGCCAGCAACTGTTCCGCGTGTCGGTCGTCGTTCCCCTATGGGACTCGCAAGACCTTCACACCGGCCGGACGGCCGCTCAGTGCTGGGGCGGGATGTGGAAGTCGATGGTGTTGTCGCGCACGAGACCGTTCTCATCACCGACCGTGGCGATCCTGTACGGGTTGAGATTGATGGTGTCCCCCGCGTAGAGGGGCATCGATCCGGCGAGATCGAGTACTGAAGTTCCTTCGCCGCGGCGGATGGCGTTGATCCACTCCAGGTAGGGGTAGTGGTCGATGCAGAAGCGGGCAGCGATGGCGTGCATGGTGTCCCCGGGTGCCGCGACGTAGGCGACGGGCTGACCGTTCTCATCGTAGGTCGCCTCACCGGTCGCGCGCTCGATGGGGCCGACGTCGCGCAAGCTTGAGTACCAGTACCCGACGACGCGGTCCTCGGTGGCATTGGTCCGCGGCTCCAGACTGGGAAGCCCCGCACAACCATCCCCGCCTCGCTCCGGCACCATCGCCCTGCCATCGTCGACGACGTAGTAACCCTCAGGAACATCCTCGAACCCCGAAGACGGCTGCTCTGTCACTGTGTCGCTGCCGGCGGACGCCCAGGCCGTGTCGGTGTCGGAGGTCGGCTGGGGCGAAGCGGTCGCGACAGCGTCCTCGGTGGCCGGCGCCGACGTGGTCTCAGCTGACGGCTCCTCCTCGGGGCTGCAAGCCGTCACGGCCGCGATCGACAGCACCACGGCCGCCAGGGCGCAGGTCCGGGCCAGTGGACGTCCCTGGGTCGCCGCTGAACGCCTCATCCGCCGGTGAAGGCGTTGATCGCCAACGGAACACCGAGGTCGTCACAGGCGGCACCGAGGGCACCTTCGACGTCGTACCACTCGGGCGAGCGCACGCCAGTCGGCTCGGCGCCTGCTCCGGATGGCACGGCCGGCGCGATCTCCTGCAGCTCGGCGATCGCAGCGTGGACTGCGCTGTCCCCAGTGGAGGGCAGGCGGTCGAGCACGCGAGTTGCCAGTCGGTACCAGCCCTCATGCTCCTGCGCCTCCATGCGGCCGTCCGCGAGGCCCAGATCGGCGTTCTCCACGATCGTCAGCACATCGCCGAAGGCGTTGCAGATGGCGGCGTCATCCATGGTTTCGTCTGCTGGAGGCGCGGCTGGGGCAGGTGCCTGGGTTGCGTCCTGCGTCGTCTTGGTCTGCTCTGCGTGAGCCGCGCCGTCGGCGCTGCACCCACCGACAACCATGGTGCTGAGCACCGCCGCCGAAACTACTGTCCACCGTCTCGCTCGCATCTGTGCACGCTCCCGCTGATGACCTCTGGTCGGGTACCGATCATATGGGTTGGTAACCGTCCTCAAAGGGGCTTACGTCGACGGGTCCTGCGGTTAGGGCACACGGTTAGGGCGCAATCTCGACTCGCCCATTCCGGTAAGGACCCGCTCGCGGGACTTCAAGCTGGTCTCTCCGGCTGCCGTTCGTCGCTGGGCTTATGGGCGCTCTCGAATACCGAACCCGCGCGTGGCGAGAGCATCGACAGTGCCCCGCCATCTAGCGGCCAAAGCCACGCCACCAGGCCACGGCGCCAGCCGCGCACCTATCTCTCAGGAAACGCTGGGAGGCCCGATGCGCACCGACACACGCACGCTCGAGGAGAAGGTCGCCGACCGCTACGCGAAGCTCGACGCTATGCACGTCAAGCTCACGAGCGCCGTTGAACAGCTCGTCACCGGCGACGACTGGCGGCGAGCCCTCTCGTTCGCCGCCCGGTTCCGCTCCAGATCGTTCAACAACACCCTCCTGATCTGGCTCCAACACTCCACCGCGCACGACCAAGGGTTCGTCCCCGCGCCGACACCGAGCTACGTCGCGGGCTTCCAGCACTGGCGCACCCTGGGCCGGCACGTCATGAGGGGCCAGCCCGGCTACCAGATCTTTGCCCCCGTCACCGCTCGCATGGCCGGGCACGACGACGACCCCGGCTCCTGGCACCGCCTGGCCCGCGGTCACAAGCCCGAACCCGGAGAGACGGTCCGGTCTCGGATGATCGGGGTCCGGCCCGCATACGTCTGGGATCTGAGCCAGACCGACGGTGCGCCCATTCCCGAACCGCGTCCGGTCGAGCTGCCCACCGGCCAGGCGCCACCAGGTCTCTGGGACGGCCTAGTCACCCAGATCAGGGCACTCGGCTACGACCTGCGCCTGGTCCCTGACGCTCTTGGCGGCGCCAGCGGACGAACGACCTATGCCGAGCACCTCGTCGAGATCCAGGCTGACCTCGATCCCAGCGGTCGTACCGCCGTCCTGGCCCACGAACTCGCTCACGCCCTGCTCCACGCGCCCGGGCACGACAGCGCCCCCCGGGACGCCACCACACCCGAACCCGGACACGAAGGCCGATCCCCGCACCGCGGGATCCGCGAAGTCGAAGCAGACTCTGTCGCCTACATGATCTCGGCTGCGCACGGTCTGGACCTCACCGCCTGGACCGTGCCCTACGTCTCGGGCTGGGCAGCGTCCGTTCCCGGCATCAGTCCGGTCGAGGCCATCCAGAAGACCGCCGCCCGCGTCCGCTCGACCGCCGTCACCGTCCTCGACCAGCTCAACACCACACAGATCCCCGACGGTGCGCCGCCCATCCCGCCCACAGCGCCACCGGAACGTCCCAACCCGAAGCGCCGCGCCAGCAGAAGCACTACCCACCGCCCACCGGGAGTCTCGCTATGAGCCCGACAAGGATCACCTCGCGCTGGTGCAGAAAAGATCCCGTATGTCGCCGGATGGGCGAGCAACGTGGACGGGAAAGACCCCGTGGCGGTGGTCCGCGCCACGGGCGAGCAGGTGCGCAGCACCGCATTCGACATTCTCGACAAGCTCGACACCACACAGCTCGGGAACGGCAACCCGCTGTCCCTGCGTGTCGATGGCCCGGAGCACACGCCGCAGGCCCAGGAGACGCCAGAGCAGGCCGCGCGCCAGGTCGAGCCGCTGCCGGAGCGGGAGACGCCGGCGGCCTCAGTCGGCTCGGGACGGGGCCTGTGATGGTCACCCCCGCCACGGCTGCCGCCGTGTTCGGTCAGCTCGACGGGGCACCGTTGCCGGTCGCGGCTGGTGAGCTGGCGCGGGCCGGAGTTCCGGTGTTCCCCTGTGCGCCGGCCGGGAAGCGGCCGATCCCGGAGCGCGGATTCCACGAGGCCAGCATCGACCCGAGCCGTGTTGAGGCGTGGTGGCGGGCGCGGCCGGCCGCGAACATCGGCATCCCGACCGGTGCCGTCTCGGGGCTGGTAGTGATCGACGTGGATGTGCACGGCGTCAACGGGTACGCCGCCTACGCGCGGTCAGCCCGGGCCGGGCTGATCCCCGAGCCGCTGGCGGTCGTGCGCACACCCACCGGCGGCCAGCACGCCTACTTTCCAGCCGACCCGAACCAGGCGCAACGGTCCTGGCAGGCAGGGAAGGTCGGTATCGACTGTCGCGGGGACGGCGGCTACATCATCGCCCCGCCCTCGCTGCTACGGCTCGACGGCCTGCGCACGCCGTACCGGGTCGAGCAGCTCGCGGCCGGTGCGGCCTGGCCGATAGATGCGGGCCGGCTGCGAGACTTCCTTGATCCTCGGCCCGCGCCTCGGCCGCGCCTCGGTGGGCCAGTGCGGCGCGAGGATGCGGAGCGGCTGGCGACGTGGCTGGGGCGGCAGGCCACAGACCGCAACCTCAAACTCTTCTGGGCCTCGTGCCGGTTGTCCGAGGGCGGGGTGCCGCTCACGGATGCCCTGGACGCGATGGTGACGACCGCACAATCCGATTTCGGGGAGCGGGAGATCACCCGCACCGTCTACAGCGCCTATCGCAGCGTCGGCGCCGGAGCCCGCCGGGACCGTCCGGCCGCATCGGCTTCGGGCGAGTTCGCTCGCGGGAACGCGCAGCAGCGGGCGCCCGCCACGCGGGGGCTGTCATGAAGGAGCTACGCGGCCGCCGGTGGGCGGTCATCACCTCGGTCGCCGGGACGGTGTTCATCGCTGCCGGCGCGTTCTGGTTGTCGTTCACGTCCCTGGCCGACCTTGCCCGCCGCTCCGGGATCGGGGCCGGGCAGGCGTGGGCGTGGCCGCTGATCGTCGACGGCGTAATCGTGGTCTCCACGGTGGCCGTCGTTGCCCTCGCCGGTGAGCGAGCGGCGTGGTATCCGTGGGCGTTGCTGGTCGGCGGTGCCGCGGTGTCGGTGACGGCGAACTCGCTGCATGCGGTGGTCGCGGCCGACGCCGACGTGCCCGGACCGCTCGCGGCCGCGGTCGCTGCCGTGCCGCCGGTCGTGCTGCTGGCGATCACGCATCTGACCGTTGTGCTGACCCGCGCCACCGCACGCCCGGCTACTGCGCTCGAGTTGCCGCCGGCGGTCGAGCCGATCACCCCGTTGCCCCAGAGCGAGACGGCATCTCTTGACCCGCCATCTACGGCGGCAGGCGTCACCGCTGCGGACACGGACGGCGGGCCGGATCGTCGGGCGCTGGCGGCAGAGCTGCGAGAGCAGGACTGGTCGAACAAGGCCATCGCCCGGCATTTGGGCGTGCATCCCTCGACGGTGGGTCGCTGGCTGCCTCGTGCTCACCAGTCCGATGAGGCCGACCCGTCCGGGTCGCAGCCCGAGATGGAAGGAGCCCTGCCATGAACGATCAGGACCGGATGCGGGAGCAGCATCGCTCCGAGCCCGAGCCGCCACCCCGTAAGCGGAACGACCTGAACCCAACCGAGGCGACCGAAGCAGCGGGGACGCCGGATGCGGTCAAGGCCGCCGCGTCCCGCACGGCGGCGAAGGAGAAGCTGGCGCGGGTACGGGGCCGGGGCGTGGATTGGGTGCGCCCGACCGACCTGATCGCCCAAGGCGGCGGCCGGTTGTCCCGCCGGGGCATCGACCGGACCGCCGATATGAACCGGCACGTTCGCGCCCCGATCGAGAAGGGCGCCCGCTGGGTCGCCGAGCGAGCCAAGCGTCTGCCGCCTCTGAGCGCCTTCGGCCGTCGCGGCGGCGCCGAGCAGGGACCGCACCGCTCCGGGGTCGGGATGAGGTAGCCGGGTGGTGATGAGTCATGGGCGCTCATTCCGTCAAGGCGAGCCCCGCAGTCGTCTGCGGGTGCACCTCGCCGTCGGGAGGTGCCCAGACCATGACCAACGACACCAGCACCATGAGCGAGACCAGCGGCCGGACGGCTGAGGACTACCGCACCAGCGAGGGCCTGCGTGCCCTGCTGAAACGGCTGCACGCCGCCGGCCAGCGCGCCTGGGAGCACGACCCGGTAGCGGCAGAGCTGATGACGTTCGCGGCCGAGAAGTACGCGGCGCTGGCGCACAAGCACCGGCTCGATCCGTGGGAGGCCGCGTCGGCGGCGTTCGACGTGATGCGCACCAAGGCCGCCCGCACCGCCGATGACCCGTGGGCGGTCATCACGCACGCGGTACGGATCACCTGCATCGCCGAGGAACGCGGCCAAGGGCTGCTGTGCTCGACCCACCAGGCACGCCGGCCCCGCTACTCGATCTTCCACGACCCCGAACGGCTCTCCGACCGCGAGAACGTCCTGAGCGACTACCATCCCGCGTTCCAGATCAAGGACGCCCACGACCGCGACAACACCCCGGAGCAGGCACCGGCCGAGCCGGCGGCAACCACCGCGGCGTCGGCGGTCGAGGACGCGATCACGCTGCTGATGCTGCTGGACTGGCCCGAGGGCACGGCACGCCCGGCGGTAGAACACGTCTGCGTGGCGCTGACGCGCGTCGGGAACCGGCACACCGCCTACGAGACACTGCGACGCGACAAGCACGCCCGAGCCCTGATCGACCTTCCTGGCCGGTCCTGGGCGGTGCTGCTGCGCGCCCTGCTCGGCTGCCCGGACCCGGCGCTCGCGGCGACCGGCGCGGGACGCGGCATCCTGCTGCGGCTGCTGATCGGCGAGACCCTGCCGGTGCTGCTGCGCGATGACGACCTCGTGCTCACCCTCTCCCTGGCCGCACCGGGCATCAGCAAGCCGGGCGCGAGAAAGGCGCGAGGTGCGGGATGAGCGCACCGGCCGGACACATCGAGCTGGAGCGGGCGGTTGACTCCATCACTGTCGGCCGCCGGCACCGCACGGACCTGGGCGACATCGACGCGCTCGCGGCGTCGATCGACCGGGACGGTCTGTTGCAGCCGCCGACGATCACCCCGGACGGGGTGCTGATGTGCGGGGCGCGCCGGATGGCCGCGATCAAGAAGCTCGGCTGGCGCCGCGTCAGCGTGTGGGTGCGCTCCGGTATCTCGGACCGGCTGGGGCATCTGCTGGCCGAGCAGGACGACAACCAGCTCCACAAGCCGCTCACCGCGATCGAGGCCGCCGCCTTGTACCGGGAGATCAAGGAACTCATGGCCGAGGACGCCGCACGCCGCAAGGCCAAGACCCAGTTCCACGAGGGCCACGAGCCCGGAAAGCATGGTCCCGCCGATTCGGCGGGACCATCGGACTCGCACCAGCTCGGAGACGCTCGGACACAGGCGGCGCGGATGGTGACCGGCTCGGCGTCCTACAGTCGGCTGGAACAGATCGGCTACCTGCAACACCTGGCCGACGATCCGAGCACCCCGGAGACGATCCGCGTCCAGGCGCGGGACGGGCTGACGCAGATCGAGGCCGGTGCGGCGGTCAACCCGATCTTCCAGCGCCTCCGCGACAGCCAAGCCAAGGCCGACAGCGAGCGGGACCAACGGTTGCACGAGCTGGCCGACGAAGCCCTGGCCCGCGTCCACGCCGCCAAGACCAGCAAGGCCAGCAAGGTCAGCAAGCCGGCCACGCCGAAGCGTCGCCCCGTCGTTGAGGACGAGGAACCGACGCGGTACCCGCTGCGGGCGTTCGTACTGACCTGGGGCGACCTGGAAGCGTGGTGGACCCACTACGACGTGGACGAGCTGGCCGTCGAGCTCACCGACGAGCAGGCCGAGGCGTTCTTCGCCACCGTCGAGGGCACCACCGAGTTCGCCGACCGGCTCCGCACCGCCCGCACAACCGTCGCTGAGTCGGCGGGCCGGCCGCTGCTGCGCGCCCTCTGATGCACCGGTAGGGCCAGTCACCGGCGGGCTCACCTCTGGGCATGAAGACGAATCTCGCTTCCTGGTCCCGTGGCCGACTCATCGCGGTGATCGCCGCCGGCCTCGTGCTGCTGCTCCTGATCGGCGTCGGCGTGTATGGGCTCATCACCGGCCCACGACAGCCCACCGATCGCGCGCCCGATCCGGCTCCGACCATCACCGCTCCGGGTGAGTCCGAGCCCGGCAAACCGGGGCCGCCGCGGGTGATCCCCTCGCACGACCCGGATGAGTTCGCCCGCAATGTCGCTGAGGCGCTGTTCGCCTGGGACACCGGCTCCGGGCTGATGCCGCTGGATTACTCCGCCGCGATCTTGGAGGTCGGGGACCCCTCCGGCCATGAGCAGGCGGGCCTCGCCGCCGACATCGCGTCCTATCTGCCGTCGCGGGAGGCGTGGATCGAGCTGCGCAAGTACGCCACCACCCAGCATCTCACCATCGAGTCCTCGTTCGTGCCCCAAGCATGGGACACCGCGGTTGAGCAGGCCCAGTCCGGCCAGCTCCCGCGTGGTGCGACCGCGATCACGATCGAAGGAACCCGGCACCGCGAGGGCGTCTGGAACGGCGAACCCGTCACCAGCGAGCACCCCGTGGCCTTCACCGTGTTTCTGGCCTGCCCGCCCCCGGCGCCGGAGTTCCGCACCGGCCCGTGTCACGTGCTGCGCCTGTCGCAGCTCGACAACCCGCTGCGATGACAGAAGGCACGCCGTGGTCAAGAAGCTCCTCATCCTCGGACTCGCCTTCGTCCTGTTCGGCCCTGCCTGTGTCCTGATGGCGATCGGCGTGCTGATGAACCCCGCCGCCGCGAACTGCGCCGTCCCCGGCGGCAGCGTCACCGTGGGCAACGTCCCCGATTCGTTGACCGTCACCACGCAAGACGGCACCACGTTCACGCTGAACAAGACCCAGCTCACGCACGCGGCCACGATCATCACTGTCGGCGGCGGCATCGAGGGCGTCGGCCGGCCCGGCATCAAGATCGCGCTGATGGCCGCGCTCACCGAGAGCACCCTGCGCCAGCTCGCCAACACCAGTGCCTACCCCGAGTCCGCGAACTACCCCAACGACGGCAACGGCGGCGACCACGACTCCCTCGGCCTGTTCCAGATGCGCCCGCAATCCGGGTGGGGAACCGTCGCGGAGCTGATGGACACGAACTATCAGGCCCGCGCGTTCTACGGCGGACCCGATGGACCTAACTATCCCTCGCCGCGGGGCCTGCTGGACATCCCCGGCTGGGCGCAGATGGACCCCGGCGAGGCCGCGCAAGCCGTCGAGGTCAGTGCCTACCCTGACCGCTACCGCAACTACGAGCCGGTCGCCGAACGCATCCTCGACGCTCTCACCGGCGCGACGCGTGCGGCTGGCCCGGCCACCGCCTCGGTGGTGGCCGGTCCGGTCGCGGAGTCCTCGCGGGTCGTGTTCCCGCTCCCCGAGGGAACTTGGGTGCTCACCAGCGAGTTCGGGCCGCGTATCCATCCGATCACCGGGGAACCGTCGTTCCACACCGGCACCGACTTCGCCGCACCGGACGGCACGCCGATCCTCGCCGCCGCAGACGGGACCATGACCGTGGCCGAGTTCTCCGGCGGCTACGGCGGACTCATTGTCATCGAGCACCAGATCGACGGGCAGACCGTGGCGACCGCCTACGCGCATATGTGGCAGTCCGGCATCCTCGTCGCGGCCGGAGATCGTGTGACCGCGGGCCAGCACATCGGCGATGTCGGCAGCTCCGGGAACAGCACGGGGCCACACCTGCATTTCGAGGTCCGGCCCGGCGGCACGAGCGGCGAGGCCGTCGACGCGGCCAAGTGGCTTAACGACCACAACGCGGTCGACCTGCCCGAAGCCACGGTCGGCAGCCCGAACGAGTGCAGTTCCGGTGGAGCGCCGGGCGATCCCGCCCCGCTGGACGGCGACCCCGACCAGATGGTCGATGACCCCACCAGCGACGGGCAGATCACCGCGCGGATGGCGCACGTCATGGCCCAAGCCCGTGCCGCGTTCCCCGACAGCTCCTGGGCCTGCTACTCGCCCCGGCCCGGCACAACGTCAGAGCACCCGCTGGGCCGGGCGTGTGACATCACGTTCGGGAACCCGATCGGGACGCACCCGACGCCCGCGCAGCTCGAGGACGGGTGGCGGGTGACGAACTGGATGAAGGACCACGCCGAGTCGCTGGGCGTGGAGTACCTGATCTGGCAGGGCCAAATCTGGTCCCTGGCCCGCGACGCCGAAGGCTGGCGCCCCTACAACGGCGGCGGGATGCACGACCCCGGCGACGTGACCGGCGGCCATTACGACCACCTGCACGTCACCGTCAGGGCCGGTTCGTGATGGAAGTGTTCCCCGACTTCGACGGGCTCGGAGGCATCGGTGATCTGAAACAGGTCATCGGCGCCCTGCTGATGTTCGTGCTCATCGTCGCGGTGCTCATGGTCATCGTCTCGGCGATCTGCTGGGCGCTGGGCGCCTCGCACGGCAACCACTCGCTTGCCTCCAAGGGCCGGGTCGGGGTGCTCGTCGGCGTCGGCGCCGCCGCGCTCGCCGGCGCGGGGGTGGCGTGGGTGAACTGGCTCATCGCCCTCGGCCAACAGCTCTGATCCTCCGTCGCCAGCAGGCCCGCTCTCTGCGTTGGGAGCGGGCCTTTCGTCTGCCCGGTCTCGCCAGTCGCTCCCTGGTTCACCTCGTCGCCACAAGCCATTCGCTCAGCGAGGGAGTAACCGCCGTGATCGACATCGACCCCAACAGCTCGGGACTGCCCGGCATCGACCAGCTCCGCACCATCGTTGGCGCCGTGATGACGGTCGGCCTCATCCTCTCCGTACTGGCGCTAATCGTCTCCGCGATCGTCTGGGCCTACGGCGCCAACAGCTCGAACCCGCATCTGGCGGGCAGGGGCAAGCTGGGCGTTCTCATCTCCTGCGGTGCCGCGGTGATCTGCGGCGCGGCGGTGACGCTCGTGAACTTCTTCTGGAACGTCGGCCAGGCTGTATAGGGCCGCCGGTCACCGCAGGAGATTTGAGATGGGTGTCTGCGACGTTCCCGTGATTTCGACCGTCTGCGACGTGGCGGGCGAGGCTGCCGCGACGGTCGTGGCTGCCCCGTTCGACTGGCTCGCCCAGGCGATGGGCGGCGCGGCCGGCTGGCTGATCGAGGCGATGTGGGCCGTGTTCGACACGACCACGCTGGTCGATGTCCAGACGGACGGGTTCACCAGCGTCTACAACCTGATCTTCGGCATCGGCGTCTTCCTCGTCCTGATCTTCTTCTGCCTGCAACTCATCACCGGGCTGATCCGCCGCGACCCGACCGCGCTGTCCAGAGCCGCGCTCGGCGCGGCGAAATCGGTGCTGGGCGCGTTCGTGGTCGTCACGCTGACCGCGCTCGCACTGGAAATCGTGGACCAGCTCAGCATCGGCATCATCCAGACGTCCGGCGAGACCACCGAGACGATGGGCGACAAGATCATCCTGCTCGCCGCCGGGCTCAGCGGCATCAACATCGCCGCGCCCGGCGTCGGCGCGATCGTCACGATCTTCCTGGCCGGGCTGATGATCGCCGCCGTCGCGATCGTCTGGTTCAGCCTGCTGATCCGCAAGGCGCTGCTGCTGGTCGGCGTGGTGCTGGCACCGATCGCGTTCGCCGGCGCGTCCTGGGACGCCACCAAAGGATGGATCGGGAAATGGGCGGCGTTCGTGATCGCCCTCATCATCAGCAAGCTCGTGCTCGTCGTCATCTTCTTGCTGGCGATCACGCAGATCGCCACCCCGATCGAGCTGGACATCGCCGCCGTCACCGAACCGATCACCGGCATCGTGCTCATGGGCATCGCGGCCTTCGCGCCCTACATGGTCTACCGCTTCGTGTCGTTCGTGGGCTTCGACCTGTACCAGCAGATGGGCACCGAGCAGGAGGCCAAGAACGCGCTCAACCGTCCCGTCCCGATCCCCTCCAAGCCCCAAGGCGGCGGCGAGCCCAAGAAGGTTCTCGAAGACCCCAATGACGGCGCGTCGGACGCAGGATCAGGTGGCACGCCTCCGCCGTCGCCCGCCCCGGCGCAGGCACCTGCCGCGGCCGGCGGTGAAACCGTGGGCGCCGAAGCCGGCGCCTCCGCCGCGGGCGCGGGACCGGCGGCAGCCGTCGTGGTCGGAGCGAAGGTCGCCAAGGATGCCGCCGAGGCCGGGCCGAAGGCCGGGCACGCGGTGGCCGGTCAGGCCGAGACCGCCGCCGACGCCGCAGGCGGGCAGAACGGCGGCACCCCGCCGCCGTCGCAGACGCCCCCGCCGTCCACGCCGCAGCCGAGGACGCCCACGGAGCCGTCCAACCCCACGGCATCGCCGTGGGGCAAGGAGTGACCACCCATGCCCACCACGGACCAGAAGACACCCGGTAGCGAGCTGACGCCGATGAAGTTCAGCCGACTCACCCGCCGAGGGGTGCTGCTCGGCCTCTCGGTCGCGCAGCTCATCACCCTCGGCATCGGCGGCCTGGCGCTGCTGGCCGCGTTCTACGGCGGCGCCGGGATGCTGCTGGTCTACACCGCCCCGGTCTGGCTGCTCGCGGTCGTGCTGACCTGGGTGCCCATCGCTGGGAGGCCGATGGTCGAATGGCTCCCTGTCGCGCTCTGGTGGCTGTGGCGCTCCACCGGCGGGCAACTGCTCTACCGGCGGCGGATCGTCAAGCCCCGCCCTGCCGGAAGTCTCGCGCTGCCCGGTGACATGGCCCGGCTTCGGGAGCACCTGGACCCCGAGACCGGGGCGTGCATGATCCACGACCCCCGCCAGGCAACCTTGACGGTCGTGACGGAAGTGACCCATCCGGCATTCATCCTGCTCGACCCCGGCGAGCAAGAGCGCCGCGTCACCTCCTGGGGGCGAGTGCTCGCCACGGTCTGCCGGTCCGGGCGGATCGCGACCCTGCAAGTGCTCGAACGAACCCTGCCCGACTCCGGTAGCGGGCTGGCCGAGTGGTGGGCCGAGCACGGCACCGACGACGGCTCCTGGGCCGCGACCACCTACCGCGAACTGATCGAGCGGGCCGGCCCCGCCGGGGAACGGCACGCCACCACGGTCAGCCTCTCCCTGGACATGAAGGTCGCCTCCCGGCAGATCAGGACCGCCGGCGGCGGCATCCGCGGCGCCGCCGCGGTGCTCCGGCAGGAGATGGCGACGCTGGTCGCCGCGCTGCGTTCGGCGGACTTGACCCCTTCGGGGTGGCTCGGCCCCGGTCAGGTCGCGGTCATCCTCCGCTCGGCGTATGACCCGGCCGTGGCCGCCACCTTGGAGCGCCACGGGCGGCTCGGGCAGGAGCTCGCCGCCGCCGGCCCGGTCGCGGTCACCGAGACCTGGGGCAACCTGCGCACCGACTCCGCCTGGCACACCGTGCTGTGGGTCTCGGAGTGGCCCCGCAGCCTCGTCTATCCGGGGTTCCTCGCGCCGGTGCTGCTCTCCACCGGCATCCAACGGGCGGTGTCGCTGATCTACACCCCGATGCGCTCGGACCAGGCGGCCCGCGACATCCGCAAGAAGAAGGTCGAACACATCTCCGATGCGGCCCAGCGCGCCCGAATCGGGCAGATCGAGGACGCCGCGCAGACCGCCGAATACCAAGACGTTCTCCAGCAGGAAGCCGACCTGACCGCCGGCCACGGGATTCTGCGGGTCTCCGGGCTCATCTCCGTCTCCGCCCCCAGCGTCGACGAGCTGGAAGCCGCAGTCGCCGCGATCGAACAAGCCTCGATCCAAGCCTCCTGCGAGACCCGAAGGCTCGTCGGCCAGCAAGCCGTCGCGTTCACGGCGGCCGCGCTGCCGCTGTGCCGCACGGTGTGACCGGCGCGCTCACCTGGCAGGCATCCCACCCTCGTTGAAGGAGGCCCGTGATGCCGACATACACGAACCCGACCAGCGATGCCAGCGATGCCTACGAGGCGTTGCGCGGTCTGGCTCACGCCAGCCGTAGCTTCGAGGACCCGTCCGAGACCTACGTGGTGATCGGTGAGCTGTTGGGCGGGCTGCGATCGCTGCGGCAGGTGCTCGACCAGCTCGCCGCCGCCCATCTGAGCCGGCAGCATCACGTCACCGACGAGTCCCGCGAGTACAGCGGCGGTGCGGCCGAGGCGCTGGCCGCAGCGGATGAGCTGCACCAGGCCGGCACGCTCATCGACCAGGCCGACGACCGCCTGAGCGCGGCCATGACCCACTCGGGCCGGATCGTGTGGAACCCGCAGGACCGGATGGTGGAGCGGTGGGTTGGCGTCGTGTTCCTCCAAGGCGAGGAAGCCGACCGGGTGATCGACCTCATCGACGCCCACGGGGTCGAGGCGGGGATCGAGCATCTGTCGGCGTGGGACTACGGCGAGGAGACCACGAACGCCGCCTTGGAGAACGGCGACGTTCACGACACCGCCCCGGTCTATCCCGGTGACCGGCAGGCCGAGACCGGCGACTACGCGATGACCTACAACCCGATGGCCGGGCACGTCGCCCTGTACCGGCGGCACCTGATCCGTGCCGAGGACGCCATCGACAAAGAAGCAGGGGCGCACGTCCCGGCCCGCCGCCCGACGACAGGCCGTGAGCGAGAGACGGCCGGGCGGCGTAGCGCCGTCCGTGACGGGGGCTGGTTCGAGCATCCCGGCGTCGCCGCCGTCAAGCAGGCCCGCGGGCTGTCGCTCTGACATAGCCACCACGGAGACGTGCCGGCGCGCACCTGCCCGCCATGAACAGCGCAGACCCCACCGCTTCGATGTCCCGGCACGTCGGGACGCTCACCTTGACCGTCTGGCCGGACTCGCCGCTGGGCGAGCACCAGCGATATGCCTACCGCATCGAGGACACCGCGACCGGGCAGACGCTCGTCGGCCGGGACCTGTTCACCGGCGCCGGAGCGCCGGTCGCCCCGGACCGCGCGATGCGCGACCTCGCCGCCTTCCTGGCAGCGGCCGGCGACGCCCGCCAGTACGCCATCGACAACCCCGGCAGCAGGCCCGAGCATGAGTGCCTGTTTCCCGGATGGGTCGCGGAGGCCGCTCGCCAGAACGCGGACGCGCTGGCACCGCTCGGCATCGAGGGCCCGCCGCAGCCCAAGCCGGACATGCCACAGCAGCCTCGCCCGGCGCCGGACTCGTCATGGTTCGACCGTCCCGCCGGCGGTTGGGTCTCCGGGACGCGGGGGCGGTCGTTGTGAGCCGGGGCGAGAAGCTGCACACCGCTGTCCTCGTCACTCCCGCCTCGGAGCGGCGCCGGCTGCGCAAGCAGCGGCGGCAAGCCGCCGCCCGCCTCGTCGCCGAGCAGCGTCACGTCGAGAAGGAAGCGGCCCAGGCCAAGGCCGCCGCCGAACGGGCTGAACGCCGTGCCACGGTCTACCTGCCCGCCGCCGGCGAGCCCGGCCCGGCCGCGCTGAGGACACCGGGCCGCTTCCGGGTGGCCCGGCATCAGGACACCAGCGCCGTGCTCGCCGGGCAGTACCCGTTCCTGGCCGAAGCCGGGCTCGGAGCCGCGGGAATCTTCATCGGCCAAGACCTCTACAGCGGCTCCTCGTTCGTGTACGACCCGTGGGAGTTGTACCGCAGGGGCATCATCACCGCGCCGAACCTGATCTTGGCGGGGATCGTCGGCTCCGGGAAATCGTCGCTCGCCAAGAGCCTCTACACCCGCAGTCTGCCCTTCGGGTACCGCGTCTATGTCCCCGGCGACCCCAAAGGCGAGCACTCCGGCGTCGCCGAAGCAGTCGGCGGGAAAGCGATCATCCTCGGGCACGGGATGGGCAACAGGCTCAACCCCTTGGATGAGGGCTACCGGCCCGGCGGCCTGTCCGACCAGGAGTGGGCCACCACCCTCGCCGCGCGACGCCGCGATCTGCTCGGAGCCTTGACGGAGACGGTGCTGGATCGGCGGTTGGCGCCGTTGGAGCACACCGCGATCGACACCGCCCTGGCCGGCGCGGTCCGCGACGCGGACGTGCCGATCCTGCCGATGGTGGTCGACCGGCTGCTGCGCCCCGACCCTGCCGACGACCCGGACGGCCGGCTCACCGAGGACGGCCGCCAGGTCGGCCACGCGCTGCGCCGCCTGGTGGCCGGGGACCTGGCCGGCCTGTTCGACGGGCCGAGCACCGTCAGGTTCGACCCGTCGCTGCCGATGGTCAGCCTCGATCTTTCGCGCGTCACCGAGAACAGCACGTTGATTTCGGTGCTGATGACCTGCTCGTCGGCATGGATGGAAGCCGCCCTGCTCGACCCCAACGGGGGCCGCAGATGGGTCGTCTACGACGAGGCATGGAGGCTCATGTCCCACCCGGCGCTCCTGCGCAGGATGGACGCCCACTGGCGTCTCGCCCGGCACTACGGGCTGGCCAATCTCTTGGTGTTCCACAAGCTCACCGACTTGGAGAACGTCGGCGATGCCGGATCGGCGAACCGGGCGCTGGCGAACAGCCTGCTGGCAAACGCGGAGACGAGGATCGTCTACCGGCAGGAGACCGATCAGCTCGGCCCCACCGCCGTCGCGCTCGGGCTGACCGGCACCGAACGCCGCCTGCTGCCCGGACTCGGCACCGGGCAAGGGCTCTGGCGGATCAAGGACCGGGCCTTCGTCGTGCAGCACCAACTCCACCCCGCCGAGCTCGCCGCGTTCGACACCACCGCCCGCATGACCGGCGAACCCCGCAAGTTCAAGAATGCTGAAGCCTCATTCGGGTGAATATGCGAGTCGAGGCCCGCTGTGCGGGGTGGTGGAGTCGCATGTTCGTCGAACCTGCACCCTCACTGGGTCCAGAGTGCGCGTCCTGGTCAGCGTCTCGTTAACGGTGGGCGGAGGCGTGTGGTGCGGTGGCCGCGCGGGGGCCCTGGTCGGGGGTCCGCCAGGTCAGGACCGCGAGGATCGTTCCGGCGACGCCGATGGCGACGAGGACGAGGCCGATCGCGGGCAGCCCGATGGCGGCGCCGAGAA